>DATLZJ010000682.1:0-8020 GCA_035574055.1 Caldilineaceae bacterium | reverse complement strand
TAACAGGGTTAAGGACGCTCTAGAAAATCTGTCCCGAGCTGGCGTCGGCATCATGTGAAATAAATCACGACCTCAGCTCACAACAAACGCTCTATCCTCGCCGGTCGAACCGGCGCGTGGGGGGCATACGTGAGTCGTGATCTCGTCCGGGAGCAGAAGAAAATGCCGGCGCTCTACGATTCCGCGTTGAACGTGCTTGATCCGGGTCCGGCCTTGGACCCAAGAGCGCTGGCCTTGCGCAAGGGGCTAGATGGCGACGCCGCCATCACCGAAAGTTGGATTGTGGATTATACTACAATCCCTCTAGAGTTGACAATGTGGAAAAATGCGCAAATGCAGATTGTGGAATGAACACTGGAACACCTGAAATCTCGGTTCCGCTTGCCCAGAGAGCGAACGAAAGCCAATCTTCGCTGGCGAGATGGCTGGCCCAGCGCAAACAGACTCTGTAGCCTCAAAATAGGCTAACGTGGCGGGCCTGCCTCTACGCGCGCCATCAACGCCTCAAAGTCGCCCCGATAGCCGTGCAGCGACTCCAGCCACCAGGTTACGCCGGCATCGGCGTACTCTTGCACGCGGGCGTCGTGCGGCTGGGATTGGCCGGTCAAGGCGACTGCAAAGGGAGCGTCGCCTGCCCGCTGCGCCTGAATATAGGCGATCTCCTCTGCGACCCGCTCCGGCGTCCGCAGAACCTGGCCGCTCTCATCCACCGAGCCGATCACCCAACCATCCCAGCGGGCTGCCCGCCGCAGCGCCGCCCGGCTCTCGCCGCCGATCCAGATGGGGATGCGCGGGCGCTGGACCGGCAGCGGCGCGAGGCTCACACCGTTGACCACATAGTGTACCCCCTGGTGATGTACCGTCTCCCCTGACCACAACCGCTCTATGATCGTTAAGCCTTCGTCCAGCATGGCGGCGCGCGCCTTCGGCTCGGTGGGCAAGCCAAAGGCGGCATATTCCTCCGCCACGCCGCCAAGTCCTGTGCCAAAGATGACCCGCCCGCCGCTCAACAAATCCAGCGCCGCCAGGGCATGGGCCACCTCGTGGGGCCGGCGGCGGGGCAGCGGTGTGATGGCGCTGATCAATCGCAAACGGCTGGTCGCCTGGGCGACGGCGGCCAGGGTGATCAGCGCGTCGCCCGAGGGCGCGCCCCAGACAAAACCCAAGTGATCCCACACGGCGCAGGCCTCCCACCCTGCCGCTTCGGCGGCTTGCGCCAAGCGGACGACCGGTCGCGGGTCGGCGTAGTCGCCCAGCGTTACCACCTCAATGCCATAGTGCATGGTGGCCCTCCCTCAGCCTCTTCACGCATCAGCCAGAAACAGACGTCGTGGCGGGCTGCACGGCGGCGTCATGGTCGGGCAGTATCTCCTCGGCATTGCGGATCACCGGCATCGCATAGCCCACCAGCCCCACGACCATCCCCAGTAGCCCCGTCATCACCATCAACAGCCCCATGCCCGCGCCGGGGCCAGTCCCCACCAACCAGCCAAAAGCGCCTGCCAGCGCCCCGCCGGTCCGCATCGCCGGCTCGAACAGATAGTCGGCCAGTGGACCGGCCAGTAGCGTGCCTACCGGCCCGCTGATCTGGGCGATGACCCGCCGGGTGGCAAAGACCCGGCCCTGGACGGTGGGCGCAACCTTGGCCTGCCAGATGGCCTGGTTGGAGCCATTGAGGATGGGCAAGACCAGCAACATCAGAAAGCCCGCCGCGCACCAGACCCAAAGCGTCTGCCCCGTACCCAACCAGGCTTGAAAGAGACTGATCAGGATAAAGCCGAGCAGCACGCCATGCACTCGCCGCCGGAAGCCGCCCCAGGTGCTCAAGAGCAGCCCGCCGGCCACCCCGCCCATACCCAAGAAGGATTGCACCGTGCCCAGCGCCAGCGCATCGTTGCCGGTGCGCGCCAGCACCATGGCCGGCATCAACACGAAGCCAAGGCCGCTCAACAGATTGCTGGCCGAAAAGAGAAGCTGCAACCCCAGCAGGCTCCGCCGGTCAACGATATAGCGAAAGCCATAGACGATCTCGCGCCACAGGCTGCCCCGGCCTCCCTCCTCGGCGTCAGCCTGCGGCGGCTGCGGAATAAAGATGAAGAGCAGCATACTGACCGCAAAGGCAAAGGTGATCACGTCAATGGTGAGAATGCCGCCGATGCCGATCACGCCGAGGAGAAGACCGGCCAGCACCGGCGCGGCGATGCCCGAGGCCGATTCGGCCAGCGAGTATAGCCCGTTGGCGCGGCCATATTGCTCTTTGGGCAGCATCGTGCTGACGGCCGCCGAGAAGGCCGGAAACTGGAAGGACTCAAAGGCCCCCGCAAAGGCGCCCGCCACATATAGGTGCCAGATTTGCAGATCGCCCATCAGATAGAGCAGCAGGATGGTGAAGCTGGCGAGACCTGCGGCCAGGTCGCTGAACATCAGCACCACTTTGCGCGGCAGCCGGTCGACCAGCGCGCCGGCCAGCGGGCTGACCAGCACCACAGGGGCAAAGGAGAAGAACCCCACCAGCGCCAGCGCCGTCGCCTGTCCCGTGATCTCCCACGCCCAGATGGTCAGCGCAAAGCGGGACATGCTCGTGCCCAGCAACGAGACAAGCTGGCCGAACCAGAAGATGAGAAAGCCGCGCATTCCGCTAAACTGGCCGGGCGGCGCGCCGGCCTGGGAAAGCTGCATCTGTGGTCCTTTCAGACAATGCCAAAACGTAAGCCGTCGCGCCGCGTGGCGCCAACGTTCAGGAGTGAACTACCCCAGATTGTACCCCCGCATACACCGGCGCGGCTGCTTTTCGCGCATCATGGGGTGGGTCATCCCTGGATCGCCGGCGTCCATACGACAGGACACAACAGAACCCCGACGTATGGACGCCGATTATAGGTCACTGTGGCCTCAAATTCCAGAATGGCCCGATCCATTACCCATCCAACTATCATAACCATTCCACATCACACAGAAGAGAAACGGAAGGGACGTGGTATGCCGACATTGACGGTTGAAGGTTTTGGCGCTTTTGAGGTGCCCTATGGCAAACGACTGGTGCTCGCGCTGGAGGATGAGGCGGGCGTGGATCAGCTCCATGCCTGCGGCGGCAACTGTCGCTGCACCACCTGCCGCGTTGAATTTATCGAGGGCGAACCGGAGAAGATGACCGTCGCCGAGAAGAACAAACTGGCCGAGAAGGGCTTGCACGGGGTGCGCCTCTCCTGCCAAATCCTGATGGAGCATGACATGGCCGTGCGCGCTATCAGCCGCTTCAAGGGCAGCGGTCGCCCCGACCCCGGCCCCCGGCCCGAGCCGGACATCCACCCGGAGCCGGTATGGACGACCAAGGGTTAAACATGCCGGTCACAGGCTTCATGCCAGCAGGAGCGGCGGCTCGTCGTCGCTCGACGGGCCGGTGTTGACCATCCAGCTTGAGAATCCCTCTAGGAAGGCCCGGAAGCCGGGGATATGCTCCGCTGGAAAGTTGTAGCGTTCCGGCGCATGGTCCAAGACCCGGTTGAAGCAGGCCAGCCACTCCTGGCGCGCCGCCTCGTCAATGGGAAAAGGCAGGTGGCGCGCCCGCATCATGGGTGGGCCGTAAAGCTGCTGATAGAGCGGCGGCCCACCCAGCAGCCCCACAAAAAAGGCCGCCGACCGCCGCGAGGCAGCCGCCATATCCTCCGGAAACATCGGGCGGATGGTGGACTGCTCCAGCTCCCGGTAGAAATCCTCCAGCATGGCAAAGATGTTGTCCTGGCCCATGTGGGCGAAAATCTCTTGGCTGGGCGGCGCAACGCGCGGTGGCCCGCCCGGCGGGGTGTAAATGGCTCGTTGCATGATCGCTAAATGGAGGTTGATGAACCCTGGCTCATGAACAGAGAACAGCTATTGAACCGGCTCGACAAGGCATGGATCGCGCTCAAGGAGTCCTACGCGGGCCTCTCCGAGGCGCAACTGACGGAGCCTGGCGTCACCGGCGATTGGTCGGTGAAAGACATCCTCGCCCATATAACGACCTGGGAAGAGGAGGCGCTGAAACACCTGCCGCTCATCCTCCAGGGCGGTACGCCCCCGCGCTACTCGGCCCAATACGGCGGCCTTGACGCCTTCAATGCCCTGATGGCAGCGCAGAAACGGGACCTGTCGCTGGCGGACGTGCTGGGGCAACTGGACGAGACCCACCGGCGGCTCATCGCCTATGTCCAACACGCGCCCGAAGAGCAATTCACGCGCGAAACGCGCTTCCGGCGTCGCCTCCGGCTCGACACCTACAGCCACTATCCGATCCACGCCAGGGCGATCCGAGCGTGGCGAGCGCGCCGGACCGGATAGGGCAACCATGGGCGGCTCAGCCGTGGCTAGGCCGGCTCGCTAACCATCTGGCCGCCAAATTGCGTCGCGTAGAGCCGGGTATAGAGGCCGTTGCGCGCCAATAGCTCGGCATGGGTACCCTGCTCGACCAGCCGCCCCTGCTCCAGGACCAGAATCTTATCGGCGGCCAGGACGGTGCTGAGCCGGTGGGCGATGACCAGGCTCGTCCGCCCGGCAAAGAGCGGCTCCAGCGCCGCCTGGATGAGCGCCTCGTTCTGCGAGTCCAGGTGAGAGGTCGCCTCATCCAGCACCAGAATCCGCGGGTCTTTGAGGATCACCCGGGCGATGGCAAGCCGCTGCTTCTCACCGCCGCTCAAGCGATAGCCCCGCTCGCCCACTACCGTCTCATAGCCATCGGGCAGCGCCATGATCATCTCGTGAATGTTGGCGGCGCGACAGGCGCGCTCGATCTCCTCCTGGGTGGCGCCGGGCCGGGCATAGCGCAGGTTGGCGGCGATGGTGTCATGGAACAGATAAGTCTCTTGGGTGACCATGCCGATCTGGGCTGCCAGCGATTCCAAGGTCCCGTCACGCAGGTCGCGGCCATCCAGGGTGATGCGCCCCTCGGTGGGGTCGTAGAGGCGCGGCAGCAGGTACGTGATGGTGGTCTTGCCCGCGCCGCTGGGGCCGACCAGCGCTACAAGCTGGCCCGGCAAGATTTCAAAGGAGACATCCTGGAGCGCCCAGCGCCGCCTTGGAATGAAGCCCGCCCCGTTGGCCGCCCCATCGCGTTCTATATCTCCCTCGTTATCTCCCTCGTTGCCCTCATCACCGTCATGGTTCAGCGCGTCTTCGCCCAGGTCGCCCGCGCCGCCAGGCAGCGCGGCGTCGCTGTACTGGAACCAGACATGCTCAAAGCGAATGCGCCCCTCAACCTCGGTGAACGGCTGCGCGCCGGGCCGGTCGGCGATCTCTACCGGCTTGTCCAGATATTCAAAGACACGCTCGAAGCTCACCATAGACTGGACGAACTCGACGGGAATGGTGGTCAGCGCCGAGATGGGACCATAGAGGCGGAAAAGATAGGCGGCAAAGGCGACAATGGTGCCGGTCGTGATGGCGCCGCTGAGCACCAGATGGCCGCCGATCCAGTAGATGAGCGCCGTCCCCAGGGTGCCGGCGATGCTCATACCCATAAAGAAGAGCTGGCCGACCTGCGCCCGGCGCACGCCGATATCGCGTACCGCCGCATTCGAGTGATCGAAGCGGCCTCGCTCGCGAGCCTGGCTGCCAAAGGTCTTGACCAGCAACGCGCCGTTGATGGTCAGCGTCTCGTTGACGATGTTGCTCATCTCGGCGTTGTGCTCCATGGCCTGGCGGCGGATAGCGCGCAGGGTGCGCGCCACGCGACGGGCCGGCAGCAGGAAGAGGGGCAGCACCGCCACGGCCAGCACCGCCAGCCGCCACTCAATGGTGATCATCACGGCCAGGGTGGAGACCAGGGTAAAGAGATTGGTGACCAGGCCGGGGATGGTGCCGGTGATGGCATTTTGCGCGCCGACCACGTCGCTGTTGAAGCGCGAAACGATCTCGCCCGCCTTCGTATTGGTGAAGAAGCGAATGGACATCTGCTGGAGGTGGGCATACATCTGGCTGCGCAGGTCATAGATGATGCCCTCGCCGGCGCGGGCGCTGAAGTAGCGCTGGGCGATGCTCAACAGCCCGCTGAGGATGGGGATGCCGAACATCCCCATGGCCAGCAGGTTGAGCCGGCTCACATCCCGGTTGGGCAACACATGGTCAATCAGCTCCCGGTAGAGCAACGGCGGGATCAGGTCGAGCAGCGAGATGGCGACAATGGTAAGCAGGACCACCGCCACCGAGCGCCAGTGGGGCCGGCCATAGGCAAAGACGCGCGCGATCAGCCGCCGGTCCAGATAGGGCCGTGGCTTGGATTCATCATAGCTGAGGTAACTCCACCAGCCGTGGTGGAACATGGCAAACTCCTACAAAATTAAAAGACAACGACCGCGCCAGCGGCTCGGCCAGAGCACTATATCATACCTGATCGGGGAGGGATACTGGAAAAAGGCGCGGGAACATGAAGCATATCCTTCTCCCACATGACTTTAGAACGAGGCGCTCGACAGCGCCTCCCCCAGTTACAGGCCAGAGGGTCATCGCCCGCCTGTAACTCCTGTTGCCCCCTGTTGGACGGGGCATTGCCCTTCGATTATAGTTCTACACAAGAGTTATAGTCCTGATCGCCTGCCGGCCAATCTGGATGGGGTCTGCCCTATCTAAGCGCCTTGTTCCCCGTGTCAGATGTTCTCACATGTCAGATGTTCACGCCATGAATCGAGCCTGGCCCATGCCGAAGAAAGCAATCGTCGCCTCCCCTGCCAAGACGCCAGAGGTGCAGTCGGCCCTCCGGGAACTGCAGGAAGAGGTCATCCTGATGGCGCTGCCCGGCCTCTACGTTGCCGGCATTGGGTTAATTCTGGGTGTGGGGTTATTTCGTCCTGCGCTTCACGGCGCAGCGCCAGGCCTCTTGCTGCTCGGCCTAGCCGGCGCCGTCTGGTATCTGCGCAGGCTCAACTACCTGCTGGCAGCCTGGCTCTTGGTGATTGGGGTCTTTGCCGCGGCAGGTCTGTTGCTCTTCTGGGCCGACCTCCCTACGTCGCTGGGTCTGCTGGCCCTCCCCATCGGTTTAGCCACCCTTTTGGTGGGCGCCATTGCGGGAGTCGCGTCGGCCGTGGGCGCTTCGGCCCTCATTCTGCTGTCGCCGCCCCCGCTGGCAACAGACGCATCGGAGCAATTTGTGGCGCTGGCGCTCCTCTGGGGTGTCTTCTGGCTCATCTGGCTGACGTCGCACTCGATGCTGACCGTCATGATCTGGTTTCAGTCCAGTTACGAGCAGAGCCGGGCGCTGCTGGAAGCGGCGCGCGACCATCAACAGGAGCTGAGCCAGACGCTACAGGATTTGGCGGACGCGAATCTACAGTTGAGCAGGCTTCATCGCCTCGCCAACTCGATGCGCCAGTTGGCCGAGGACGCCCGCCGCGCCAAGGAACAATTCGTCGCCAACGTCAGCCACGAGCTGCGCACACCCCTCAACATGATCATCGGCTTTACGGAGATGATCCTACAGGCGCCCCACACCTACGGTCATAGCATTCCCCAGTCGCTGCTCGCCGACCTGGAGATCGTCCGGCGCAACAGCCAACATCTCTCTAGCCTGATTGACGATGTATTGGACCTCAGCCATATCGAGACCGGGCAGATGGCCCTGACCAAGGAGCGGGTGCAGATTGACGACATTGTGAAGGCAGCCACTGCGGCTGTAAGACCGCTGTATGAGTCCAAAGGTCTTATGTTAAGTGTTGACATCCCGCCCGACCTGCCTCCGCTCTTTTGCGACCCGGTGCGCATCCGGCAAGTGCTGCTGAACTTGTTGAGCAATGCGGGCCGCTTTACGGACAAGGGCAGCGTCCAGGTCATGGCTCGGATGGAGACAGGCTCGCTCGTCGTCAGCGTCTCCGATACTGGGCCGGGCATTGCCGAAGGAGACCTTCAGAAGCTCTTTCAACCATTTCAGCAGTTGGACAGCTCCATCCGCCGGCAGCATGGCGGGAGTGGCCTTGGGTTGAGCATCAGCAAGGCGTTTATTGAGTTGCATGGGGGGAAGATGTGGGTGGAAAGCCATCGAGGGGTTGGCACCACT
>DATLZJ010000681.1:0-8924 GCA_035574055.1 Caldilineaceae bacterium | reverse complement strand
CGACGCCTGTATGGCCGAGCCAATGCGCGAATCGGCGAATGTGGCCGACGCGGTCCTGGTGTGCCCTGGACAGGTGATCGCTACGCAGTGGGTGGATGCCGCCACCGACGGCGACGATGTCTACCGTATCTATCTGGAGGCGGGTGATACCATTTCTCTAGAGCTGGCCGGCGAGGACGGCGACGCGGACCTCTATCTCTATGCCCCCGGTACGGCCAACGTGGAGGTTGATCCCTGGGCAGCCTTTTCCAACGGCGACTTGAGCGAGGAGCGGATCACCTATCGGGTGACCAGCCCCGGCTACTGGTTGATCGACGTCTATGCCTTTGACGGCGCAATCGCCTACGTGCTGCGGGTCGAGGTTACTCCAGGGGACTGAGCCAGCGGTCGGCGCCGTTGCCTTCAGCGGCCCAGCCTTCGATTGAGCCGTCGTCCGAGCGGATTTGGTACCAGTTGAAGCCGTCGGCCTGCTGGGGGCCGGCCAGGACCGTGAACTCCTGTCCGGAGTTCACGCGGGTCAGCAGGGTGGCGTTGACGCCGGGCTGGCTGCGCACACTGAGTTGGCCGCCGCTCACGACCACCCGGTCGCCGACGCGAGGGGAGCGGTTACTGGGCTGGGGGGCGCCCAACTGCGGGCTAATCCATTGGGTCTCGCCGTCGCCTTCGGCGGCCCACCCGACATTGCCCTGGCCGTCGTCAATCTGCCACCAGGTGAAGTTATCGGCGGTGACGGGGCCATCCAGCACCGTGACGACCACCCCTGAGCCAAATTGGCCCAAGAGGGCGCCGTCGGTGTCAGGCAGGTCGCGGTAGTTGAGACCGGCGGGCGCAGTCACGCGGGCGCGCTGGCCTTTGGCGAGCACTGCGCCGCCGGTTGGGGCGACGGTTGGCTGGTCGGTAGGCGTAATCGGCGTCGTGGTCGTTACCGGTGTGGTCGGGACGGGGGTATCGGTCGGCGGTGGGGGGAGGGGCGTGGGGGCGCTTTGGGCAAGCTCGGCGCCGGTAATCGCTTCGGTAATGGCGGGATCAACCGGTGTGGGCAGGGTCGGCGTTGGCGTGGGCCGGGGGGCAAAGCTGCCACAGGCGATGGTTGGCGCCAACCAGATGAGCGACGCCGCCAGCAAGATGCGGAGCCGTCCGAGAGCCGCCAGATGGGCACGGAATCGTGGGTTCATCGTTGCCTCTGTCATGCCCCCCGATTATAGCCGATCCTGCGCCAAAAGCCACTTGGCGCAGGGCTTACAGTGCGACAGCCTTGAGCCAGTTGATGTGGCTGATGGCCGCGAGCCGCTCCATGATCTCGGGCGGCGTCGGCTCGTCAGTGCCCAGCACCATGATGGCATCCATGCGTGGCCCCTGCCGGCCGACATGCATAAAGCTGATGTTGATGTCGGACTCGCCCAGCACGGTGCCCACGCGACCGATGATGCCGGGCCGGTCCCGATGGGACGAGAGCAGCAGGTTGCCCGTGGCCGGGAAGTCTACCCACTGATCGTTGATGCCGACGATGTAAGGCTCGCCCTGGAGCACACTGCCGCGCACGGTCAAGGTTTCTGTGGGCGTGGTAATGCTCAAGGTCAGCATGTTCTCATAGCGGGCTTCGTGCTGGTGGAGCTTACGCTCGACCAGGTCAATCCCGCGGCGCTCGGCCAGCAAGGCCGCGTTCACCAAGTTGACCCGGATGTTGAGCACATCGCGCAGCAACCCCCGAATGGCGGCAGCCTTGATATAGGCCAGGTCAAAATCAGCCAGCGCGCCGT
Source organism: Caldilineaceae bacterium (assembly GCA_035574055.1). Lineage (GTDB taxonomy): Bacteria > Chloroflexota > Anaerolineae > Caldilineales > Caldilineaceae > QEUY01. The sequence continues at coordinate 7,164 of DATLZJ010000681.1, read as the reverse complement.
GGGCGGTGATCTCAGCCCTGTCAATCCCGCCTTGGCCGCTCAGTTGGTGGAGAAAGCGGCCCATGCGCTCGGCCAGGTCAATGTAGGGGATCAGGAACTCCAAGTCCTTGGGCGGGATGATGGGCGCGTTAACCGCGTAGCGGGCGGGCCGGTCGTTGAGCACATCAATGACCTGGAGCGCCACATCTTCGGCCACTTGCTCCTGCGCCTCGATGGTGCTGCCGCCCAAGTGGGGCGTCAGGATGATCTTCTGGGTACGCCGCAAGGGGCTATCCGCCGGCAGCGGTTCCTCAGCGAAGACATCCAAGGCTGCGCCGGCGATCCGGCCCGTCTCGACCGCCTCGACCAATGCCTCCTCGTTGACGACGCCGCCACGCGCCACGTTGAGCAGGCGCGCCGTGGGCTTCATGAGCTTGAACTGGGGCCGGTCAATCAGGTTGGTGGTCTGGGGCGTCAAGGGGACATGGATGGTGACAAAATCCGCCTGGGCCAGCAGCGTCTCCAGGTCTACCAGACGCACCCCCCGTTGCGCTGCATAATCGCCGGTGACGTAGGGGTCGTAGCCGATGACGCTCATGCCCAAGCCCTGCGCGCGGCGCGCCACCTCCTGGGCTACCCGTCCCAGGCCGATGGTGCCCAGCACCTTGTCGCGCACCTCCACGCCCATAAACTGGTTGCGCTTCCAGTGGCCGGCGCGCACATGGGCATCGGCCTGAGGGATCATCCGTGCGGAGGCTAGCAGCAGGGCAATGGTATGCTCGGCGGCAGCCACCACGTTGCCCGTCGGCGCGTTGACCACAATTACGCCGGCGTGGGTGGCGGCCTCCACGTCAATGTTGTCCACACCTACCCCGGCGCGCGCCACGACCCGCAGCCGCCTGCCCGCCTGGATGACATCGGCGGAGACGGTGGTGCTGCTGCGCACCAGGAGGGCGTCGTAGTCGGGGATGATCTCCAGCAACTGGCTGTGGCTGAGGCCGGTACGCACGTCTACCTGGATGCCCGGCGCGGCGCGCAGCGGCTTCAACCCCGATTCCGAAAGTGAATCACTGACCAAGACTCGATAGTCTGCACTCATGCTCGTCTGTGTTTAAGCTCGTTCGTATGGATGATCCGTGCTCCTGGGGAGCCGGTCGGTTTGGCTTGTCCTGCTACATGGACACGGGCGCGCTGACTCCCATCAGCCCCAGCACCTTGGCGAGGACAATGCGGCTGGCCCGGCAGAGCAACAGCCGCGCGTTGCTCAGTTGCGGTTGGGCCGGGTCTACTACCTTGCAGTCCCGATAGAAGGCGTTGAAGGTGCGGGCCAGCTCCAGGGCATAGTGGGTGAAGTTATGGGGGGAGAGCTTTTCCACGGCCAGCTCGATCTGTTCCTCCAGCTCCAAGAGCTTGCGCAGCAGCGCCAACTCTGAGGGATGGGCCAGCAGGTGGAGGCCCGCATCCTCCGCCGCGGGCAGGGCTTCAGGATCAAAACCCTCCTCGCGCGCACGCGCCAGGATCGAGCAGATGCGGGCATGGCTGTACTGGACATAGTAGACCGGGTTCTCGTTGCTCTGGGCAACGGCCAAGTCGAGGTCAAACTCGATGGTGCTTTCAGGGCTGCGGGTGAGCAGGTTAAAGCGGATCGCATCGGCCCCGACCTCGTCCACCACTTCGTCGAGGGTCACCAGGTTGCCGGAGCGTTTGCTCAACTTGACTTCTTGACCGTTGCGGATGAGTTTGACCAGGTCGTACATCAGGATGACCAGCCGGTCCGGGTCCAGCCCAAAGGCCTGCATCATCGCCGCCATGCGGGGGATGTGGCCCTGGTGGTCTACGGACCAGACGTTGACCACCCGGTCAAACTTGCGGCGGATGAACTTGTCATAATGATAGGCGATGTCGCCGGCAAAGTAGGTGGGCGCGCCGTTGGAGCGGACCACAACCTCGTCCTTATCATTTTTCGGGTAGCGCGAGGCGGTGAACCAGACAGCGCCATCCCGCCGGATCAGCTCACCGCGCTGGTCGAGATAGGCCAGCGCCTGCTCGACCAAGCCTGCGTCGTAGAGGCTCTTTTCGCTGAACCAGTTATCGAAGGTCACGCCAATGCGCTGCAGGGAAGCCTCCAGGTCGTGCAGGACGATGGCGCGGCCCAAGGGCCTGAGCGCGGCGATGGCCTCTTCCCTGGGCATGTGGAGAAAGCGGTCGCCATGCTCGGCGATCAGGGTGCGAGCATAGTCTAAGATATACTCGCCGGGGTAGCCCTCCTCCGGCAGCGGCACATCCTTGCCCAGCAGTTGGGCATAACGGGCGTAGAGCGTCTCGATGAACAGCTCAAACTGATTGCCGCCATCATTGACATAAAATTCGCGTTGAACCTCGTAACCCGCGGCCTCCAGCGTCCGCGCCAGCGAGTCGCCAAGCACGGCGTTGCGCGCGCCGCCGATATGCAGCGGGCCAACCGGATTGGCGCTGACAAATTCTACCTGCCAGCGTTGTCCCCGGCCGCGGTGCAGGTCGCCGAAGCGTTCCCCGGCCTCCAGGATGGTCAGCACCTGGTTCTGGAGCCAGCTATCGGCCAGCCAGAGATTGATAAAGCCAGGACCGGCCAGCTCTACCTTGCCCACCATCTCGCTAGGCGGGAGGTGGTCAACAATGGCCTGGGCGATCTGGCGCGGGTTTGCTTTCTCGCCCGTCGCCTTGCGGATTGCCGCCGCAGCCACCATCGCCACATTACAGCTATAGTCGCCGTGCTCAGGCTGCTTTGGGTGGAGGACTTCGATGTCCGGCAGGTCAAAGCGGGGCAGGCTACCGTCGGTCTGCGCGGCAAGGAGGGCGGATTGGATCAGGCTGCGAATGGCGTCCTTAATCATACAGGGGTTCGATCATCTAGCAGGATTCGGCTTAGTCGGTAGGGGACGCACGCTCATAAAGGCTCCTGATTGTACCAATCTGGGCCGGCTTCCACATCTACCTTCAGCGGCACCGACAGCTTATAGGCGTTTTCCATGACATCGCAGACCAGGTCTTTGACGGCAGCCACTTCGTCTGCGGGCGTCTCCAGCACCAGCTCATCGTGCACTTGCAGCAACATGCGCGCCCGGAAACCGCCTTCGCGCAGGCTGCGATGGAGCCGCGCCATGGCAATCTTCATGATGTCGGCGCTGGTGCCCTGGATCGGCGCGTTGATGGCGGCCCGCTCAGAAGCCTGCCGCTGGTTGAAGGGCAGGCGGGGATTGAGCAGCTCCGGGAAAAAGCGTTTGCGGCCCAAGAGCGTCTCCACATACCCATCCCGGTTGACTTTGACCAGGGTATCGGCGATGTAGGCGCGGATGCGCGGGTAGGTCTCGAAGTACTGCTCAAGGAACTGGCGCGCCTCCTGGCGGCTCATCTCGGTGCGGACGCTCAGGCCAAAGTCGCTGATGCCGTAGATGGTGGCGAAGTTGATGGTCTTGGCTAGGCTGCGTTGGCTGCGGTCCACTTGCTCGATGGGCACATGGAAGAGGCGTGCGGCGGTGGCGGCGTGAATGTCCTGGTCGGCGCGAAAGGCCTCGACCAAGCCCGGCTCGCCCGTCACATGGGCCAGGATGCGCAGCTCGATCTGGCTGTAGTCGGCAGAGAGCAGCACCCAACCCGGTTGGGCCACAAAGGCGCGGCGAATCTCGCGGCCTAGCTCAGTGCGGATGGGGATGTTTTGCAGGTTCGGGTTGCTGCTGCTCATCCGGCCTGTGACCGCGCCTGCCTGGTTAAAGCTGGTGTGGACCCGTCCGGTCTCCGGATTGACCAGGGCGGGCAGCGCATCTACATAGGTGCTGCGTAGCTTTTCAAGCTGGCGCTGCTCAAAGATGATCTCCAGGACGCGCGCTTGGGTCTCGCTTAACTCGTCGCTCAGGGCGGCAAGCTGCTCCAGCGTGTCCACCGCCGTGCTGATGTGGCCGGAGCTGGTGCGCCTCATGCCGCGTGTGGGGAATTTCAGCTCGTCGAAAAGCACTTGGCTCAACTGCTGGGTGCTGCGCAAGTTGAACTGGCGGCCCACCAGCCTAAACAGCTCCTGCTCCAGCTCGAACAAGCGCTGGCTCAACCGGGCCGACATCTGGTTGAGCACCTCCAGGTCGAGCAGCACGCCGGCCATCTCCATATCGGTCAACACCGGGATCAGGGGCAGCTCAATTTCCTCGTACAGCGACCACATGCCCGCTTCGCGCAGCTTCTCCTGCAAGATGTCGAAGATGCGCAAGGTGGCGTCCACATCGGCGCCACAGTAAGCGCCGACCCGGTCAATGGGCGCGGCGTCAATGGTGATCTGCTTGCGCCCGGCGCCGATCAGTTCCGTCACCTCGGTCATCTGCCACTCCAGCAGCTCGGCCGCTTGGGCCTTGAGGCCAATGCTGCGGCTGCCGGGGTCCAGCACCCAAGCCATGAGCATGGTATCGTGGAGGGTTCCCTCGACCTCCAGCCCATGACGGCGGCAGACGGTCAGGTCATATTTGCTGTTGTGGGCAATCTTCACCACGTTGGGATCCGCAAAGAGCGGCTGGAGCCGGCGGGCGACCTCCTCCCAGGGAAGCTGCTCGCCTTCGGTATGGGCAACCGGTATATAGGCCGCCTGCCCCGGCGCCCAGGCGATGCCCAGCCCCACCAGCTTTGCCTGCATGGCGTCGGTGCTGGTGGTCTCGACATCAAAGCTCAGGCGGCTCGCACCCTGAAGGAGCTGTAACACCTCGTCCAGCCCTTCCAGGCTTTGGATACAGCGATAGGCGGCGCCGTCGGGCGTCGTAACCGGGGGGAACTCGCGGCCTGTGGCCGGCTCGGCAAAGAGCGCTAGCTGTCCTGAAGCCTCGCCGGGCGCGGCAGGGGCCGCCTGTCCGGCGACGGCGGGCAGCTCCCGCAGCAGGCTGCGAAACTCCAGCTCGTTGAAGAGGCGGATCACCGCCTGCTCATCGTAGCCGTCCAGCCGGCAGGCTTCCGGGTCGTACTTCAGGTCCAGGTCGGTGACGATGGCCATCAGGCGCCGGTTGCGCTCCACCTGCTCTTTGGCGTCCAAGAGGTCCTGGCGCTTTTTGGGCGTCAGCTCGTCCAGATGGGCATAGAGGTTGTCAATGGTGCCGTATTGCGTCAGGTAGCTGATTGCCGTCTTTTCGCCTACGCCCGGCACACCGGGGATGTTGTCGGACGGGTCGCCCAGAAGCGCCTTGAAGTCTACAAACTGCTCCGGCTTGAGTTGGTAACGTTCCTGTAATTCGGCCAGGCCAAAGACCACCGTCTCCGGATTGGGGCCGCCCTTGGTATAGAGGATGCGCACCCGGTCGGAGATCAACTGGAACATGTCGCGGTCGCCGGTGAGGATCAGCACATCATCGCCTCGCTCGGCGGCCTGGCGCGCCAGCGTCCCCAAAATGTCATCGGCCTCGTAATTCTCATAGGTGATGACGGGAATGTTGAAGGCGCGGAGGAACTGCTCGATGCGCTCCATTTGGGTGCGCATGTCGCTGGGCATCACCTCACGGGTCGCTTTATAGGGAGAGTACTCGGCATGGCGCCAAGTATCGCCGCTGTCAAAGGCCACTGCCACATACTCGGGCCTATACTCTTTGAGCAGGCTCAACAGCTTGCGCACAAAGCCAAAGACGGCGGTGGTCGGCTCGCCGGCGCGCGTCGAGAGAGGCGTCTTCAGACCGAAGAACGCCCGGTACGCTTGCGAGTGACCATCAACGAGCAGTAGGGTGGGCATGGCGGCGAATGACCAAATCGGCAGGCGTGCGCTGCGGCGCGCTCAATGGGCGGTCGCGCCGGCTCGCCGGCTGGGCGGCGCCTTACCCAACGTTTCCTCTACGGCTAGGCTACCCTGTTGCACCAGGTCGTTGACTTGCTGGATTTTCATGATGGAGCGCACGGTGCGTATACGCCGGCCTGCGTCCAGCCGGAAGCGCCCGCTGGGCAGATCCAGGATATAGTTGTTGGGGCTGCGGTTGACCAGGATGATGATCTGGTCTGGGTCTTCTTGCCAGGTGTTGCCGGAAATGTTGTTGCTCATGGCGCGTCGCTCTGCTTCCCTCTGGAATCAACTCTCGTAGTGACGGTCATTGTACAGATGGTGCAAGGCTTTGACAAAAATGGAGCAATCAGGGAGGCGGGCGGCGGGGCGGCTCTGCCAGGCCTGCCATACGCCGATGCCGGCCATCGCGCCGAAACCGGCTGCATAGACGGCAAGAAAGGGGATGGCGCTCCACCGGCCTTGCTCCATGCAGAGGGCCATGGTCAGGGCGGCATAGAGCGCCAACCCTAGCTCGGCTAGGACGACCGGCTGCAAGGGCAGCCGATACGCGCTCTGCTGCCAACGGTCTTGGGCTTCCCGTACCTGGAATTTGGGGGTGCGCAAGAAGGCCCCGCCTTTGCCTGTCAGGCCCTGAAGCACGGCAATGGTGTTATTGAGCGAAAGGCCCGTGCCCAGGATCATCAGCAGGGGCAGGATCGCCCACCGGCGCAACCAGGAGGAGGGGTGGAGGCGGCGCTGGGCGACCGCATAAAGAAGCGGCGGGCCGAAGGAAAAAAGGCTCAAGTAGGCCAGGGGCGCTGCGGGGTCAATGCCGAGCGCCACCATCGGCAGGGCAACCAGCAGCATGGCGAGCAGCAGAGGATGGATCAGGTAGTTGCCCAGGTGGAGCAAGGCGGCCAGGCGGTGGGCAAAGGGCCACGGGTGGCGGCAGACACGCCCGCCCAGCTTGCGCAAGGTTTGGATACTCCCCTTGGCCCAGCGGAACTGCTGGCGTTTGAAGGCGAGCAACTGCACAGGAATCTCGCCCGGCGCCTCCACCTCTTCCAGATAGACGCCCCGCCAACCGGCAAGCTGGGCGCGGTAGCTGAGGTCCAGGTCTTCACAAAGTGTGTCGGTTTGCCAACCGCCCACGGCTGGGTCTTCGAGGCAGCGCCGCCGCCAGACCCCGGCCGAGCCGTTGAACCCAAAGGGGTAGCCTGCGGCGGCGCGCGCCCCTTGCTCTACGATGAAGTGGCCGTCCAGGGCCAGCGCCTGGCAGCGGGTCAACAGCGAATAGGCGGGGTTCAGGTGCCCCCAGCGAGCTTGGACAAAACCGGTACGCTCGTTGCCAGATCGCTGAAAGTATGGCAAAGTACGCACAAGAAAATGGCGGGGCGGCACGAAGTCTGCGTCAAAGATGACAATGTATT
>DATLZJ010000680.1:0-2174 GCA_035574055.1 Caldilineaceae bacterium | reverse complement strand
ACTTTGCATAAAGACTTTGCATAAAATTGTGTTTGTTGTAGGGAGATGGCTGTGGTACAATCTGGCGCAGTATGTCCGCTGCACCGCATCTGCACGCTGCTTCCCCTCATGCGTTGACTGAACAGCCGGCGACCCTGCCCGCCAGATGGCCGATTGTCGGACATTCCTGGGCCGTGCGGCTGCTGCAACGTAGCCTAGACGTGGGGCCGAGCCATGCCTATTTGTTGCTTGGCCCGCCCCAGGTCGGCAAGACCACCCTGGCCCGCGCCTTCGCCCAGGCGTTGCTCTGCATCGGGCAGGAGAGCCGGCCTTGTGGCGCCTGCCGCTCCTGCCGGCTCATGGCCCGCAACAGCCATCCGGACTTCCGGCTGGTGCAACCCAGGGACAAGGAGGGAACCGTTGACCGGGCGGACGGGACTCTGAAGGTGGAGCAGGCAGCCGAGCTGATCCATGAGGCGGCGCTCAGCCCGATGGAGGCGCGTTACAAGGTCTTTGTCATTCAAGACGCGCACACGGCCAACGATAGCTTTGCCAACAAGCTGTTGAAGACGCTGGAGGAGCCGCCAGACCATGTGATCTTGATCTTGACGGCGTTTGACCGGATGGGGCTACTGCCCACCATTGTCAGCCGCTGTCAGGTGCTGGAGCTGCGCCCCCTCGCGGTGCAAACGATCCAGGAGGCGCTGGTGGCGGGCTGGCAGGCCGAGCCGGCGCAGGCCGCGCTCCTGGCTCGTCTGGCGAATGGCCGGCTGGGCTGGGCCGTCGAACAGCTCACCGACCGCGAGGGCGCCAACCGGCGCGAAGAGCAACTGGCCCAGCTCTGGCGGCTGGTGGGCGCAAACCGGGTGGAGCGGTTGGACTTTGCCGAGCAACTGGCGACGAGCCGCAACAACCGCCAGCTTTTTGCCATGCTGGCGTTGTGGGGAACCTGGTGGCGGGATGTGCTTTTGGCCCAGGCCGGCTGCATCGAGGCGTGTTGTAATATAGACCAGCAGGCCGAGATCACCCGCCAGGCCGCCGCGCTTCACCCGGACGAGGTGCGCGCCTATCTGCACACCCTGCAGCGGATCGAAGGGTACTTGCACCATACGGTGAATACCCGCCTGGCCCTGGATGTGCTGGTGCTGCGCCTGCCCTATGCCCCTGCCCCGGCTGTCTAGCGTAGGCGGTCCATTGAATCTACGGAGAGAATCAGGCCATGCCTGTTGTTGTCGGAATCCAATTCAAGCCGGTCACTAAGGTCTACCACTTTAGCCCCGGCGCAATGCTGGACCTGGCCCCCAATGAGTATGTCATTGTGGATACGGCCAAGGGCCAAGAGGTGGCCCAGGTGGTCCAGCCTCCCCACCAGATTGACGAGAGCGAGGTGGTGGGCGAGATGAAGCAGGTGCTGCGCCGCGCTAACCCGTGGGACCTGGTGCAGAAGGATTTGTGGGAGCATAAGGAGCGCGAGGCGCTCGCCATCTGCCGGACCAAAGCGCAAGAGAGCAATCTGAACATCAAGATTGTGCGCTGCGAGTACAACTACAACGGCGGGCGGCTGCTCATCTACTTCTCGTCTGAAACGCGGGTGGACTTTCGGGAGCTTGTGCGCGAGCTGGCGCGGGTCTTCCGCACGCGCATCGAGATGCGCCAGATCGGCGTGCGCGACGAGGCCAAGCTGCTGGATGGCGTCGGCAAGTGCGGTCGCCAGCTCTGTTGCACAAGCTGGCTGCGCGAGTTCACGCCGGTCAGCATCCGCATGGCGAAGAACCAGCAACTCCCGCTCAACCCCGATGAGATCAGCGGGGTCTGTGGGCGGCTGCTCTGCTGTCTTTCCTATGAGGATGCCTTCTACAAAGAGCAGAACAAGAAGATGCCCAAGCTGGGGGCCGAAGTCATCACGCCCCAGGGCGTTGGACGCGTGCGCCACATCCACCCGTTGAAAGAGACGGTGACGGTGATGCTGGAGAATATGGTGCTCAACGAGTTTGCGGTGAGCGACCTGATCACCAGCAAAAGCAGCGGCGGCGCCGGGTGCAGCACGTGTGGCGGCTGTACGGTCAAGCGCCGGGCCAGCGCCGAGGCCGACAACGCCCGGCTTCGCCAGCAGATGGCCCAGCAGGCTGAGACCGAGGAAGACGAGGCCGAGCTGGATGGGGAGGAAGCGCCGAGCGGCTCAGGCAAACCCAAGC
>DATLZJ010000679.1:0-3611 GCA_035574055.1 Caldilineaceae bacterium | reverse complement strand
GAGCGATTCGGGCAGACCCAACAAGCCGCTCAGGGTAGCCGCCTCCGGCACGAGCCGCCAACCCGTCTCGGTGGCGACCAGCGCCCGGCTGGCGCGCAGACCTTCGACCGCGGCAGGCGCTAGCTGCCAACCTACCTCATCCTGCACCAGACGCCCCGCCGCGGCCATCGCCTCCAGAACCTGCTCCAGGTAGAGGGGATTGCCCTGAGACAGTGTGCTCAGGAGCGCGCCGGTGATCGGCTCGATGGGGCCGCCCAGTCTCGCCTGGATCAACCTGTCCAGGTCAGCCGCCTCCAACCCACCCAACGGGAGCGCCAGAGACACATCCCAGGCCGGCGGGCGCGCGGCTTCCTCGCCTGTGCGCCGGGCCAGCACGATCAGCGCCCGCAACTCATCCACGCGCCCAATCAGCGCATCCATTACGGCGACTGTCGCCTCGTCGAGCCATTGGCTGTCATCTACGAGCAGGAGAACCGGCTGCCGGGCTGCCGCAGCGGCCACCATCTCGCCCACCAGCGCCGCCGTCGCCTGTTGGCGGCTGCGAGGGTCTAGGGCTGCGATCGCCGGAGTCTCGGCCAGGGGCGCCCCCAGGACCTCGCGCAGCAGCGGCAGCCGGGGCCGCCACGCTGGGTTAACGGCCTCCACCCAGGCATAGAGGCTCGCCGCCATCTCCGGCTCCCGTCCAGGCTCCGGCAGGGGCAGTCCCAACAGCCCGCGCAAGAGCTGGCCCAGCGCGCCATAGGCCACATGGCGGCGTGCGCCTTGGCCCTGGCCCTGGGCGGCCAGCCAGCCCTTGGAGACCAAGTGGGCCGCCAGGTGGGCCAGCAGTGTGCTCTTACCGATCCCCGCAGGCCCATACACCTCGACAACCTGGCCCTGGCCTGATGCGGCGCGCGTGGCGGCATCCAGGAGCTGCGCCAGCTCCCGCTGCCGGCCCACAAAGCGGCGCTCAATGCCCTTGGGCGAAGCCGGCGCAGGCACACTCATGCCCACAACACGATACAAGGTCTGCGCCTGCTCAAGCCCCTTGATCGCTGCCGGCGCCAGTTGCTCCAGCCGGACCGTCTCGGCGACTGCCGCGGCGACCGCCGCATCCACCACAATCTGGCCGGGTTGCGCCGCCATCATCAAGCGGGCGGCCAGGTTGGCCGCTGCGCCCTGTACGCCAAACGTGCGCCGCTGCTCGCTGCCATAGGCGCCCACGCGCATCCGCCCGCGGGCGATGCCGATCTGCGGCGCGGTAAGCGGGGCCAGATGTGGAGGCGTCTGCGCCAGCTCCAACGCGGCGGCCACGGCCCGCTCCGGGTCATCGTCATGCACCACCGTCGCCCCAAAGGCGGCATAGAGGTAGCTCCCCTTGTCGCCGGTAGTCACTTGCACCAGCGCCGCGCCGTAACGGTTTAGCACCTCCTGCACCCAACGCACATAGCCGTCCAGCAGCTCGGCGGCGCCGGAGTAGGCAGTAGGGGGTGGGGAGTCGGGGGTCGTCGCCGCCTGCCCGCTGCCCATCTGCCCACCTGCCCATCTGCTGGGCAGGTCCAGCCCCTGGAAGCGCAGAAAGAGGGCGACTGCCGGGCGCAGCTCGGCCAGATATCGCTCCTGGCCCGCTTGCAGCCTGGCATAAATGGCCGGCAGGAGCCAAGGCTGCACCAGTTCGGGCCGCGGCGTCGCCTCCTCACCCGGCGCAAAGGGCGATCTGTAGCCGGCATAGCGCCTGCGTACAGCGCCGGGAGCAGGCTCAACGACTGCATAGGCGCTTCCCGTCTCCGCCAGCGTGCGCCAGGCTTGCACGCGGAGCTTGGGGCCGAGCAGCCGCGCGCTTGCCTCGTCCAGCACACTTTCCCCCCGCGCCGCCAGTTGATCGCCGGCGCCCGCTCGGTCTACCGGCGCTCCGGCCAGCACATCAAAGAGCTGCACTGCCGGGTCGCCGACCACCCAACGGCTGACCTCGCCCACCGCGAGGCTGACCTTGAGGCCCAGCCTTGTGGTCTGGCCCGGCTCTAACGCCACTACCTGAAACGCCGCCATTCGCTCATGGAGCGCAGTTGCGGCGCACAACGCCCGCCAGCCAGCCTCGGCCAAAGACCCGGCCTGAGCATATCCGCCAGAGTCCTGCTCGTCCGCAGGAAACCAACAGAGCATACCGTCGCCGCTGAACGACACGACGCTGCCCCCCAACGCATGAACTTCACGGATCAGCGCGCCATAGACCCGGTTGAGATGGCGCGTGGCTTCCTCGGCGCCGCGGCGCGGCCCATAAAGTTCGACGAGTAGATTAGTCAGTTGTGTAAAACCGGAGATATCGGCAAAGAGCACCGCGCCATGCGCCCTGGTGGGCAGGGCGACGCCGGTCGCCAGGGCAAGCCGGCGGTCAATAGAAAGATAGGGCAGCGCACTCTGCATGGCACCCTGCGCAGACAGGCCGCGCCGCTTGTGGCGACGGGCGACTATTGACTGCTGGTTGTTGGCTGCTGACTTGTTAGCGCCGGCAGTCAAGCGAGGAGCGCCCGCACCAGGCTCTCCCATTCCTCAGCAAGCGACGCGTTAGAGACCGGCTGACCGGCGCGCCGGTACCAGTAGGCGGCGTTGTTCTGGTCGCCCTCAACCCGATGGAGATAGGCATGGACCCAAGCGCCCGCCGGCGTCTCCTCGTCCTGGGCCAGCCGGTGGGCCTTCTCCCAGTCCCCCTTGGCCTCATACCAGAGCGATTGGAGCGCCCGGCCCAGACCGGCAGGGGGCGCGTCGTTGCTCAAGCTCTGGCGAAAGTCGGCAACCGTCAGTTTGTCGGGCATAAGGTCGCTCCTCAATGGATCGAATATAAGGATTGGCTTCAGCCAATTTTCGCGGCTACGAGACCAGCCCGTGACGCTCCAGCAAGGCATGGTCGGCGAGGATGGCCGCCGTTGGGCCACAGGCGACCACTTGCCCATGATCCATGACCGCCGTGCAATCCCCAAGCTCGGCCACCAGCCCCATGTCATGGGTCGAGATCAGCATGGTCATCTCAAGCCGCTTGAGCAATTCGATCAGCGACCGCCGCGCCCGCGGGTCCAGCCCCGCTGACGGCTCATCCAGCACCAAGATTTCCGGCGCCATCGCCAACACGGTGGCAATGGCGATGCGCTTCTTCTCGCCCATGCTCAAATGGTGGGGCGCCCGCTCCTCGTAGCCCTCCATCCCGACCGCGGCCAGTGCCTGGGCGACCCGTTGGCGCACTTCCGCCTCGTCCAGCCCCATGTGCAGCGGGCCAAAGGCCACATCATCATAGACGGACAGGGAAAAGAGCTGGTCGTCCGGGTTTTGAAAGACCATCCCCACCGACGCGCGCACTTGGGGCAGGTTCTTCTCCACCACCTCCAGCCCGGCTACACGCACCTGGCCTTTGCCCTGCAAAATCCCGTTCAAATGGAGCATCAGCGTGGACTTGCCCGCGCCATTAGGGCCGACCAACATCATCTTGACGTTGGGCGGGATGGTCAGCGTCACCCCGCGCAGCGCCTGCCGCCCGTCGGGGTAACAGAAATGCAGATTCTCGATCTCAACCGTGTGATGCACAGCTTTGCCCACAAAAAGCCGGCGGCTAGGGAGTCAGGAGGGAGCGGAGTTCTGCC
>DATLZJ010000678.1:0-3217 GCA_035574055.1 Caldilineaceae bacterium | reverse complement strand
GCCGTGGGCATCCTTGAGGGCCATAAAGAGCGCAAAGTCGTCTAGCCAGTCTGCTTCGGCGGCGCAGAAGGCGGCGAACTCCTTCTGATGCTCCGGCGCGCCCCGCTCGCGGAAGGCGGCAGCGGCGTTGCGCAGGACCGGCAGTTTCCAGGCGTAGATGGCGCCGTAGTCCACCCGCTCGGCGGGAAAGTGGGGCGCATTGTCCAACACGGTCTGATCCAGTAATCCATCCTCGACCAGCTCTTCCAGGCTGATCAGATAGGGGTTGCCGGCGAAGGAGCTAAAGCTCTGATAGGGGCTGTCGCCGAAGCCGGTGGGGCCGAGGGGCAAGACCTGCCATAGCCGTTGGCGAGTCCGGGCCAGGAAATCCACCCAGTCGTAGGCAGCCTGGTTCATGCTGCCGATGCCATACGGCCCCGGCAACGACGTTGGATGCATCAAGACCCCGCTCAGTCGCTCAAGTTCCATGCCATCCTCACAACACCCTAACGCAAAACATGCACAAAATTCCAATGTCCAAACGTATCAGCCGCCCAAGATCCGCTGCGTCGCCCATTGCAGGCCCAGCGCCCAGAGCGCGCCCCACAGGACTACCCACGCCAGTTCCAGCCCGCCCCGCGGCTCTTCTTCCAGCGGATAGCTCCCTGGCAAGAGTGTGGCCGGCGCGCGGTACTTGGGCAACAACCCCAGCGCCAGCCCGGCCCCACCCACCAGGCCGCCCAAATGGCCCCAATTATCAATCCCGGCCATGCCGAGGCCAAAGAGCAGGTTGATGCCGATCACCAGCAACATGTTTTGCAGGATGAGGCGCCCGCGCGGCCCGAAGTTTTCCCGATAGCGCATAAAATAGATGGTCGTCGCGCCCGCCAGGCCAAAGATCGCGCCCGATGCGCCCGCCGACGGCGCCGGCGAAAAGGCGTAGGAGGCAAGGCTGCCGAACAACCCACCCAAGAGGTAGATCACCAGAAAGCGCAAATGGCCGAAATAGCCTTCGACCAGCGGCCCCAAGGCGTTGAGGGCATAGAGGTTGAAGAGCAAATGCAGCACGCCGATGTGCAGAAACATGGATGTGAAAAGCCGCCAACTTTGGCCGAGCGCCACCAGCTCGTTGACCTTGGCCCCAAAGGCGACCAACACCCGAAGGTCCTGGGTGCCGTCCAGGGTCTCGAAGACCAGCCAGCCATAGACAATCATGCCCACAAAGACGATCACATTGATCGCCAGCAACAGGCGCGTGAGATTGGGCGGCGTGATCCTGATATAGTAGCGCGGGCGCGTGACTGAATAGAACTCAGGCGCGATCTCGGGCTCCGGCGGGATATCGGGTCTGTAGGGAGTCGTCACAAGGGTTATATCTCCACCGGCGTCCAATCCACCCGGCATTTCTCCGCGTTGATGATGTTCAGGACTTGGTCCACGGTTTCGTCCAGTTGGCTGTCTCGGTTGACGACCACATAATCAAACTCGACCACCCGCTTTAGCTCCTGGCGCGCGGTGGCGATGCGCATCTTGAGCTTGTCGGGCGCTTCGGTCTTGCGCTCGCGTAGCCGGTGGATCAGCTCCTCCTCATTTTCCGCCGTGAGGAAGATGGTGACGGCGTTGGGGATCAGCTTGCGGATCGTGGCTGCGCCTTGCACATCAATGCGCATGATCACATCTTTGCCGCTCGCCAGCGCTGTGCGCACATGTTTTTTGGGAATGCCTTTATAATCGCCGTAAACGATGGCATACTCCAGCAACTCGCCCTTTTCGATCATCTCGGCGAACTCGCCCATTGAGACAAAATGATAGTCTACCCCATCCACCTCGTTGGGCCGGATAGGCCGGGTAGTCGCCGTCACCACAAAATAGAAGGGCACATTGCGCCGTTGCATTGCCTGAAGGGTCGCGTCCTTACCGACGCCGCTCGGCCCCGACAGGACGACCAGCACCGGCCGCGGCTTGGTCAGGCTGGCATAAAGGGCCGCGATCTCTTCGTCTGTATCACTTGTGTGGCTCATAAAGCTAGGTTCAGCTTACCGACTCCATATATAATGGGACTGTTTCATGCCGGTCTTTTTATACCGGCTTTGTGAGCGTTTGTTACCGGCGCCAATGCTACAGCTCGTCTGCACTGGGGCTGTTCCCTCGCCGTTGGCAACTGGGGTCATCGCGGCCAGGCTGCCGGTAGCCCAAAAGTATACGTGAGTTTACACCGGTCACAGAAATTGGCCGGCAAAACAGCGGCCAGAAAATCGGCCAACAAAACGGGATCAATCAGCGTCGAGCGAATAGCCAATAGCACGTAGCCAATCGAGGAGCCATCCATGCCCATCTATGAATATTACTGTGGCGACTGCCGCAAGCGAGTCAGTGTCTTTTTCCGCACCTTCAGCGAGGCGAGCGACGCCGCGGCCCGCTGCCCTACCTGTCATGGAACCCACCTGCGCCGTCTGGTCAGCCGGGTGGCCGTTCTCAAGTCGGAGGAGAGCCGGATGGATGACCTGGCCGACTCCTCGTTGATGTCCGGGCTGGAGAGCGAGGACCCGCGCGCGCTGGCTAGCTTTATGCGCCGTATGAGCAGCGAGATGGGCGAGCCGCTGGACCCAGAGATGACCGAGGTGATTGACCGGCTGGAGGCCGGCGAAAGCCCCGAATCCATCGAGCAGTCCATGCCCGACTTGGCCGGACCGGACGGCGGGCCAGGCGGCGATGATTTCGGCGGCGATGACGTTGGGGGCAGCAGCTCCGGCGATTTGGACTAGACTCTGGCTGGACTCCACCCTAGCCGGACCAGGCGCTACACCGCCAGGTCGCGCAGCCAGCCGCGGTGGACCGTCCAGCGATTGCCCGCCGGGTCCCAACGTAGCTCATAGGTGTTGCCGTCCACCGTCATCACGAGGAAACAGCGTAGGGTGCGGCCTGCGACGCGTTCCTCCCACTGGCGGCCTACGTCGCTGACATAGCGTGTGCGGTCCCGCCAGAGGAACGACGTTGGGCGGATCTCGCCGTTGGCAAGCGTGCGCACCAGCACATCCGCCGGCTCGTCAATCAGGACTTCACTGGGCATAGCTCATTCTCATTTCTCAAGATAGGCGAGCAGCATCTGGAGCGCGGCCTGGGCGCTGAGCAGCTTATTGCCGTGGCGGTCGGCGGGCCAGACATAGTGCGCGCCTACTTCATAGTGCTCGCCGCTATCACCTTCGTTATGGCCGCCATCCTCACGGCTGCCTATGCC
>DATLZJ010000677.1:0-2458 GCA_035574055.1 Caldilineaceae bacterium | reverse complement strand
ATAGCTGGCGGCGGCAAACCAGCCGTAGCAGCGGCATCCTCGCCGCAGGTCTCGCTAGAACAAGCGGCGCTCGGCGGTATCCCTACCGCCGCTACGATGACTTGTAGGTGCGGCATCCTTGCCGCACGGTGTTTGTAGGTGCGGCATCCTTGCCGCACGGTGTGTCAGAAGAGAACGTGCGCTAGGATAGCGCACCTACGGGCTTGGAGATGGCAGAGCAGGCGTTTTTAGGCGCAGGGGGCCTTGACGGGCGCTGCGCGCTCCGTTTCCACGGGCAGAAGCTCCCGGTAGACGCAGAACATGCGCTGCACGATGGCGTCCCAGGCAAAACTGCGGGCATAGACGCGTGCCTGCGCGCCCAGGCGGTTGCGCAGCGGTCTATCCTCTAGAAGTTGGAGGATGCGCGCGGCCAGCGCCTCCGGGTTGCGCGAGGGGACGTGGAAGCCGTTCTCGCCGTGCTTGATCAGGTAGGCCAGCCCGCCCACCTCCGAGGCGATGACCGGCGTGCCCATCGCCATCGCCTCCAGCGCCACCATGCCGAAGCTCTCATAGTGGGAGGGCATGACGACCATCTCCGCAGCGGCGTAATAGTAGGGCAGCACATCCTGGTCCTTGGCCCCCAGAAAGGTCACCAGATCATGGATGCCCAGGTCGTGGCGCAGCGCCTGGAGCCGGGCCATCTCGTCGTCCAGATCGTCGGCCCAGGGATCGCCGCCGATGATGGCGACGCAAGTCTGGCGGACGGCCTCCGGATGGCGTGCTTGCAAGATGGACATGGCGCGCAGCAGCGTGTCAATCCCCTTGAGCGGCTCGATGCGCCCGGCGAAGAGGATGTTGGCGTCGCCGCAGGGGATGCCGACCTTGCGCTTGGCTGCGTCTTTGGGAATGGGGTGGAAGCGTTCCAGGTCAACGCCGGGCGGGATGATCGCGATCTTGGCCGGGTCCGCGTCATACAGCTCGACCAGTTGATGCTCTTCGGCGGGGGTGGCGGCGATGATGCGGTCGGCGAGGCGCACCACACGCGCCTCCCCCTCCAGACGCTCTTTGGGGGCGCGCTCGCTCTCGTCCTGGGCGATCTGGTTCTTCATGTGGCCTAGGGTGTGAAACATGTGGACGATAGGCAGGGCGGGCGCGCCCCAAGCGTGGCGCAACTGCTCGGCCACCAGCCCGGAAAGCCAATAATGGCTGTGGATCAGGTCATAGCGGATGCCCTCTTCGGCGGCAAAGCGCGCCACGTTCTCTGCAAACTCATCCAGGTAGCGGCCCACTTCGTTCACAGGGATGGGGCGCTCCGGCCCGGCGGGGATGTGGATGACCCGGCCTCCCGGCCCCAATTCGCGCTTGATCATCGGCTGGCAGTCGTCTTGGGAGCGGGTGAAGACGTCTACCTGGACGCCGTAGCAGCCCAGGGTGCGGCTGAAGTCACGGACGTAGACATTCATGCCGCCGGTCTTTTTGCCGCCCATCAAGGCCAGGGGGCAGGCATGGACGCTGAGCATCGCAATCCGGCGAACCGGCGCAGCGGTAATCAATTGCATGAATCTTTCTTCTCCACACGGACAGGCGATAGTCGCCCGGATGAATGGTCGTGGCGCGACACAGGGCAGTTGAGCAGGACTCACCCGGTCCATCGGTCTACGCCAGCCATAGTATAGTACAAGGTGGGCCGGCGGCAATGTAAGCCGAGAGTCAAACAGAACGATTCACAGGGACAACAACTCACAGGGAAATCGTAGAGCTAATAAGCAGCCAAAAATCGAGGCCATCATAACATCATAAATAGACATCATCATGGATATGGTAGAAGCCAGCCGATGAATGCCCATTCCGCTCACGGTTATTCCGCTCATGGTTATTTTGAGCACGGTTACGAGGCGATTTACCTTTCGCCCCATTTGGATGATGTCGCCCTCTCCTGTGGCGGCCAGATCTTCCAGCAGACTCAAGCCGGCGCGCGCCTCTTGATTGTCACGGTCATGGCGGGCGATCCGCCGGCTGCGGTCTCCGGCTATGCCCGTTCGCTGCATGAGCGTTGGGCGGTCGAGGAGGCCACCGCAGCGCGGCGGGCCGAAGACCTGGCAGCCTGCCGCATCTTGGGGGCCGAGCCGCTTCACTGGCCCATTCCCGATTGTATCTACCGCTGCCACCCGCTAACGGGCAAGCCCTTTTACTTGTCCGACGATGATCTGTTTGGCGAGGCGGCTGCGGAGGAAGCGGGGCTGGCGGCAGAGCTGGCCGAGCGGCTGGCGGCGCTGCCGCCTCATGGGCGGCTGGTCGCGCCGCTGGCCGTGGGCCATCATGTGGACCACCAGTTGGTGCGGCAGGCGGCGGAGCTGGCCTGTGGGCCGGAGCGGTTGCTCTATTACGAGGATTATCCCTACGCCCAACTGCCGGGGAAGCTGGCGCATGTGGTGGGCGACGGCAGCGGTTGGCAGGCCGAGGTGGTCCGCTTGACGCC
>DATLZJ010000676.1:0-3626 GCA_035574055.1 Caldilineaceae bacterium | reverse complement strand
CAGAACCTCCAACATCTCAAAGCGCAGGATGCGCGAGAAGCCGATCCAGCCGCCGATGGAGGCGACCAGCGCGGGCAGCGCCAGATGGTGGAGCCGGTCCAACAGCGAGCCGTCGCCGATGTCGTACATGCCGCCCAGCGGCACCAAACCCAAATAGCCGCCCAGAACGATCAGCAGCAATAGCCCGATCCACCACTCCGGCACGGTGTTGAGCAGCACGGTGGTCACCCGAATGAGGTTGTCGGGCCAGCGCCCCCGGTTGAGCGCGGCGATGATGCCCAGCGGGAAGCCGATGAGCACGCTCAACACCAGGCTGGAAAAGGCCAGGGTGAAGGTGGCAGGAATACGCTCCACGATCAGGTCTATAACGCGTTGCCCCTTGAAGCTAAAGGAGCGCCCAAAATCGAGCCGGACGACCCCTTTCGAGCAGTCATCCGGCGCGAGGAGGCATCTCCCGCTGCGCCAGGCGTCATTCGCCGGCAGCCAATCTTCGCCAAACATATAGGCAATATACTGGACGGGGATGGAGCGGTCAATGCCATAGATGCGCTCTAAGCGCGCCACATCGCTGGCATTCTGGCGGGGGTCCTGGTTGAGAAATTGAAGCGGGCCGCCGGGCGCAAGCTGGTAGACGCTAAAGGCGATCAGCGTCGAGATCCAAAGTAGGAAGAACGATTGAATACTACGGCGGATGATATAGCGCGTCATGGTTGTGCGTGAGATAGGGTGGCGCAGGCTCTACTGGCTCCTGTGATAGAGCCTGCGCCAGACCGTGATCTATTCGCCGGTATCCTCTCGAATGTACCAGTCGAGGGAGTTCCAACCGATCCCAAGCGGCTTTGGCTCAATGCCGCCAATGCGCTTGTTCTGGCCGCTCCACGCCTTGGAGTTCCAGAGGAAGACGTAGGGCATATCCTCGGCGATGATGCGCTGGATCTCGCCGTAGGTCTGTTTGCGGAACTCAGTATCGCAGTTGCGGCCGGCCTCCTCGAAAAGGGCCTCCACCTCCTCGTTGATATAGGCCACTGAGTTCAGGTCGGGAATATTCTCCTGGGCCCAAATCGTGTACATGATGTGCGGCTCGATGGTTGCCGACCAACCGCCGATGTACATATCCCAGTCCGGCTCCGTCGAGTGGATGGTCTCCAGGAAGCTCGCCCACTCCAACGCCTGGATCTCGACATTCACACCAATCTGCGACAGATAGTCCTGGATGTAAACGGCCATCAGTTCGCGGGTCTTGCTGGTGTTGGGGCCATAGACAAGCCGGAGCGTGAGTTGGTCGCCTTCCGGCGTCAGCATCTGCTCGCCATCATAGGTATAGCCGGCTTCCTCAAACTCAGCGATAGCCTGCTCCGGGTTATAGTCGTAGCAGGGGACATCAGGGTTGTAGACCCAGGAGGTCGAGGGATAGACGGAGCACTGGCGCCTGGCCTGCCCCTCCATGATTTCCTCGGTCATCAGGTCTTTGTCCAGGGCATAGGCGATGCCGTGGCGTACATTTTGGTCGCTGGTGACAAAGCCCTCGCGCATGTTCAACCCGATGTACTCCCAACGGGCAGCAGCCGGCCACCATTCGTAGACGGTGATGTTGGGCAAGGTGCGCGCCTCTGCCAAGTTTTCTGGCGTGATCACGCCCGTATCGGCCTCGCCGCTCTTTAGCTTCTGATAAGAAACGTCCTGGTCCGGCACAATCTCATTCACGATCCGGGTGATGTTGGGTGCGCCGTGATACCAGTAGTCCTCATTGGCGACATAGATGGAATATTGATCGCGCTTCCACTCTTCTAGCTTGTACGGCCCGGAAGTAACGGTCGGGTGCAGGATCTCAGGGTTCTTCTCCGGGTCTTTCCAGTCCAGATTCTCCCAGACATGCTTGGGCAGCGGCGTGATCAGCCCACTTATCTGGCCCAAGGCTGGGCAGTACGGCTCCTCAATTGTCACTTGAAGCGTATAGTCGTCCAGCGCTTGGTAGGAGGTCATGAACTCCAGTTGTGAGACATAGGGGAACTCATTCTCCGGCTTGATCGCCTGCTCATAGGCCCACTGGAAATCATGGGCGGTGAGCGGCGTGCCGTCGCTCCATTTGATGTTCTCGCGCAGCTTGAAGGTGTAGGTCAAGCCATCTTCAGAGATCGTATACGCCTCCGCCATGTTGGGGATGTACTGAAGTGTGTCCTCGTGCAGACGCAGCAGACCACTGTCATAGACATACGCTTGGGCGGAGCTAGAGGCCGTATCGGTGGTCAGATAGGGATGGAAGTTGACGATATCGGAAGTGGAAGTGCTGCGGTATTCGCCGCCGCGCCGGGTGCGCGGGGTAGTGACATCTTCTGTGCTGGTGACAGTCACCCCACCCACTATCTGGCCCTGGGCGGCCTCCGACTGCTCGACAATCTGAATATTGGCATCCGCCTCTTCTTCGCTGACTGCTTCTTCGCCGGCCGCCTCCCCTTCAGCCGCCGCGCCGGCGCCTCCCTCGGCGCCAGTAGCCGGCTCCTCTTCCGCAGGGACATCGGCAGCGCCGCCCGTGGGCGCACCGGCCGTGCCACACGCGGCGAGCATGATGGCGACCAAAACAAGAGTCGCAGCCCAAAGGATTCGGGTTCGAAGGGTGCTTTTGTCCATAGACCTGCTCTCCTTAGACTCTCCTGTAAGCTCGGTTGGAATCAGACGCATCGCCGGCGTAGCGCCACGAGCATCGCTGAGGGGCGCCGGCTATGACTCAACTGCGGCTGGGCTGAAGTTGGAACTAGAGTTCCGGCTCTCCCTCATCTACCACAGATGGAGCGGTAAATGCTGGTAGGCGGGTTCCATTCGGTGAGCCAGCCTAGTTTCTGCCACAAAAATGAAACCGTAGTGAAGAGCGCCTAAAGCCTCTATGAAAGCAGCAGCGTTGGCTGGTCGGTACGGTATCCGATGCCACTGGTAGCGCATACGATCTGCGCCCGTTTCGTAGGTGCGCTATTCTAGCGCACGCTCCGGCTGTGCGGCAGGATGCCGCACCTACGGACATGCTTGTGCGGCAGGATGCCGCACCTACGAAATTATGCACCGACAGGCCGCTTATGTATTGCCTACGCGACCGGCGTCTGCACCGCGCGCGTCTCCCAAGTGGGCACGCCGCCCCGGCTCTTGTCAACCAGGTGGCAGGCCACCCAGTGCCCGCTGCTCTTCTCCTCAAAGGCCGGTTCTTGTTGCCGGCAAATATCAATGGCAAACGGGCAGCGGGTGTGAAAGCGACAGCCGCTGGGCGGATTGAGCGGCGACGGCACCTCGCCGGCCAACATGATCCGCTGGCGCTTGCGCCGCGGGTTGGGGATTGGGATGGCCGAGAGCAGCGCCTGGGTATAGGGATGGAGCGGGTTACGGTACAATTCCGAACGGCTGGTCACCTCCACCAGCTTGCCCAGGTACATGACCCCTACCCGGTCGCTGATATGCTCCACCACGCTCAGGTCATGGGCGACAAAGAGATAGGTAAAGCCGAACTCCGCCTGCAAGCTGCGCAGCAGATTGAGAATCTGGGACTGGATGGACACGTCCAACGCCGAGACCGGCTCGTCCAGCACGATAAAACGCGGGTTGAGCGCCAAGGCGCGGGCAATGCCGATGCGCTGGCGCTG
>DATLZJ010000675.1:0-14454 GCA_035574055.1 Caldilineaceae bacterium | reverse complement strand
GTCTGGCGGCGCGGGCAGACGCGCAGCCCATCCGGCTGTGGGAGTGGGTTGTGCTGGGGCTGCTGCTCGGCGTGGCTGCGTTGAGCAAGCTCCAGGGGCTGGGTCTCTGGCTGCTGGCGGCGGGGGTGGGGCTGGCGCTGGCCTGGCGACGCCGCGACCTCCGGCTGCCGCTGCAAGCCCTGCTGCCGGTCGCGCTGCCCGCGCTGGCCGTCGCCGGCTGGTGGTACTGGCGCAACTACACCCTCTATGGCGACTGGTTTGGCATCGAGCATCTCATGTCCATCAACGGGCGGCGCACGGAGCCGCTGGAGTGGGACGACTTCTGGCTGGAGTTCCGCGGGCTACGTTACTCATTTTGGGGGCTGTTCGGCTGGTTCAACTTGCTGCTGCCCCAATGGGTCTATCCCCTCCTGGATGGGATCACCGTGGTCGCGCTGGCCGGGGTGTTACCGGCGCTTTGGCCGGGCCGCGGCGCCAATGACGCGCCAGCGACCGGCGCGCAGCGAGTGCGGCGGCTGCTGGTTGCCTGGGCGCTCCTCTCGGCCGCGCTGGTGGGCTACTGGATGGCGCGCGCCACCGGCAGCCAGGGCCGTCTCTTCTTTCCGGCCATCGGCGCGGTAGCGGTGCTGCTGGTGCTGGGGCTGGAGCTGTGGCTGGCGCGGCTGCCGGGCCGGCTTGCCCTGGCGCTGCGGGCCGCGCCGCTGCTGCTGTTGTTGGGCTGCACCCTCTATGCCGGCGCAATGCTCTTTCCTGCCAGCTACGGCGCGCCCCGGCCCATCGCCTCCCTGCCGGCCGGCGCGCAGCCTGTGGGGCTGACCTTTTATTATGTCAATGGCAATGCGGGACAGACGGAGCAGATCGAGCTGGTGGCGATTGAGCCGCCCACCGGTCGCTACTATCCTGGCGACTTGGTGCCCATCACCCTCTATCTGCGCGCGCCGACCCAACTGACCCAGGACTACGAGCTGTTCATCCAACTGCTCGACGAGCAGGGCGAGGTGATGGGCAACGTCACGACCCATCCCGGCTGGGGACGGAACCCCACCCGGCTCTGGACGCCGGGCGCGATCTATGCCGACGCCTACCAGGTCCAGGTGCGGCGCAGGATTGATCCCCGCGCGCCGCTGCTGGCGCGCGTCTACACCGGCTTTGTCAACCCCGCCGACGATGCGCTCTCTCCTCTGACCGCGCGCACAGCGTCCGGCGAGGAGGTAACGCCCTTTGTGGCCCATGTAGTGCTGTTGCCCTTCTCTTCACCCGACGCGGCGGAGCTGGGCCTGGCGCCCACGACGGTCCGCTTTGGCGACGGGCTGGCGCTGCTGGGCGTGGGCGCGCCTGCCGCCGTGCAAGCAGGGCAGCCGTTCACGGTCACGCTGCTCTGGGAGGCCACCGCGCCGCTCGCCGTAGACTACACCGCCTTTCTCCACTTGCTAGACACAGCAGGCCGGCCCATCGCCGGCTTCGACCAGGCCCCTGCCGGCGATCGCTACCCCACCCATGTCTGGACGGCAGGGGATCGAGTGGTCAGCCATTTTGTGTTGACGCCGCCCGCAGAGACCCCGGCCGGGGCCTATGGCTTGTGGGCGGGCGTCTACGTGGCGGGCAGCGGCGGCGCAGAACGGCTGCCTGTCACGGACGCCGGCGGGCTGGAAAGCGCCCACGCCATGGTGCGGCTGGGCGATATCCAGGCGGCTCCGGCGAAATCACAGGGGATAGGGCAATGATGAGCGGCAACGGCGACGATCAACCCACCATGGGCAAAGCGCTCCTCAAGGGCCTGAAGTGGCTTGGGCTAGGGCTGCTGGCCGTCGTCCTCTTTCTGGTGGGCTGGATCGGGCTGTACCAGTTCAGCGAGGAGGCACAACCGACGCCCACGCCGACCTTTACGCCGACCCCCACCCTGACCGCTACGCCCACTGACACCCCATCGCCGACGCCGACCTTGCCCCCCACCTTTACCCCCACCCCGACCGAGACGCCCACCTTCACGCCCACGCCCACTGACACCCCTACCCCGACCGACACCCCTACGGTGACGCCTACCCCTACAGCGACCCTGCTCAACGGGCGCATCCAGGCGCTGGTGGTGGATGTGCTGAGCGGCGAGCTGATCGAGGTCGCGGTGGGCGAGATGCGCTTTCCAGTGCGCTACATCGGCGTGGATGCGCCCGAACCCAACGAGCCGCTTGGCCCAGAGACGCTAGAGCGTAACCGGCTGCTGGTGGGCGACCAGGTCGTGCTGCTGGAGCCGGATGCGGTGGACCGCGACGCCGGCGGCGTGCCCCTGCGCTATGTCTTCCTGTTGGGCGATCAGATGGTCAACGAGACCCTGATCCGCGAGGGCTATGCTCGCTTCGCCCCCTCGCCGGGCAATACCCGCTACGACTATGCACTGCGCAACGCCCAGGTCGCCGCCATGGTGGATGGCCTTGGCCGTTGGGCCACTGCCACGCCGACGCCCACCCCTGGCCCCACCGCGCCGCCGACCGACACCCCCACGCCCACGCCTGATCTACCCTACAATTCAGGCGGGCTAGGGTTGGAGCGCGCCGACTGGGAGGCCGGCCATGTTGTCACCGGCCCCAATGAGTTGTTTGCGCCCCCGCAAGGCACGGTCTATGATCGAGTCTACGATGTCGTCTTTCTGGAGGGACGGGTGGCGTGGATTGACCGGCGCTGGCCCGTTGGCGCAGGAGTGAGCTTTGCCGACGCCGAGGCCGAAGCCATGCGCTTGCTGCCCAACGACCGGCAGTTCATCCGCACCTACTATCCGCCGGAGCTGCCGGGCACGGCCGTCTATGTCTACTACAGCCCCACCCTGGCGACGCTCTTCGGGCCGGAGGTCTGGGGCGATGAGCTGCCGGGGACCGTGGCCGCCGCCATGGTGGTAGACGGCGAGACCGTGACTCGTATGGCGCTGATGCTGCGCGACCCCGGCGCGCCGGCGGCGCAGGGGAGTGGATAACAGCGGCGCATGGCGCTCGATCTCGCAACAGAACCCATCTGCATCACAGGCGTTACCGGCTATATTGGCGGGCGGCTGGCCGAACGGTTGGTCGCCGAGCGGGGCGCGACGGTGCGCGGGCTGGTGCGCGACCCCGCCAAGGCCGGTCGTGTGGCGGCGATAGGCGTTGAGCCTGTGCCCGGCGACATAACCGATCCGGCCAGTCTCCGGGCGGCGCTGGCCGGCTGCACCGTGGTCTATCACTGCGCTGCCTGGGTGGGTGAGCAAGGCAGCCGCGCGCAGATGTGGGCAATCAACGTCGAAGGGACGCGGCAGGTGGTGGAGGCGGCGCTGGCTGCCGGGGTGCGTCGCTTCGTCCAGGTCAGCTCCTGCGCCGTCTATGGCTCGCTGCAGAATTGCTTTGATATAGATGAGACCTACCCCATGCGGCGGGGTGCGGGCCTCTATGCCGACTCCAAGATTGACGCCGAAGAAGTGGTCTGGTCGGCATATCGGGAGCGGAGTCTGCCGGCGGTCCTGGCCCGTCCCTCCCAGGTCTACGGCCTCGGCTCGCCGCAGTTCACCTTGCGCCCGCTGGCGGCCATTCAGGCCGGCAAGCTGCCGCTGATTGATGGCGGACGCCACTTCTGCAAGCCCGTCTATATTGATAATCTGGTAGATGGGTTGATAGCCTGCGCCGAGGTGGACGCAGCCGTGGGCGAGGCCATCAACTTGACGGACGGCGCGCCGGTCCCCTGGCGAGACTTTTTTGGCGCCTATGCCCGCATGGCCGGCGTCGAGCGGCTGCCCTCGATCCCCTATCCGGCAGCCTGGCTGGCCGGGCTGGCATTTGAAGGGCTAGCGGCGCTGCGGGGCAAATCGCCGAGCATCAGCCGGGCGACTATGCGCACCCTGCGCAGCCGCAACAGCTTCAGTAACCGCAAGGCGCAAGCCCTGCTAGGCTGGCGTCCGGCAGTTGACTTGGCGGAAGGGATGCGTCGCACCGAGGTATGGCTGCGCGCGCATGGCTATCTGCCGAGGCAATAACCGATGATCCACAGATGATGAAATGCAGAGCCGGCTGCGGCGCGTGCTGCATCGCCCCCTCCATCTCCTCGCCGATCCCTGGTATGCCCAATGGCAAACCTGCCGGTGTACGCTGCGTACAGCTCACCCCAGACAACCGCTGCGCCCTCTATGGCAAGCCAGAGCGGCCTGAGGTTTGCCGTCGCTTGCAGCCCAGCCCGGAGATGTGCGGCGAGTCGGCCCAAGAAGCCATGATCTACCTGACTTGGCTGGAACAGGCGACCGCGCCCGATGCCGTCTAGCGGCTCTAGTGCACGCTGACCGACGCCAGGTCCACCACCCAATTCTTTTCGACCGCCACGCTCCCTGGGTCAACGGCAGAATCTACATGGATGCGGGCGCGCTGGGCAATAATGGTGTTGTCTCGCACCACAATGCCGCTCAAATTGGTGCTGGTGATGTGGATGCCGTGGCCTTGGTTGGCATAGATGGTATTGGTGAGGATCTCAATGCCGCGCAGGGGGCCGCTGTCGCCGTAGTGGGCGATCCAGACACCGTAATATCTGTTGTAGGCAAAGAAGTTCTGATAGATGCGCACATTGCTCACCGGCCCGCCGCGCTCCGACGCCACCACGATGCCGTGGAGCGAGTGCGTGACGCGATTGGCATAGATCTCGATATTCTCAATCGAGCGATCATAGGCGTCTACGTACAGGCCCGTCCGTGGAATCCCATCCACCACATTGTGGTGGACCGAGCCGTTGGCCGAGCCGGTCTTGATGTTGATCCCCTCCTTGCCACGCGCTTTCCCATCCACCATGTGGCTCTGATGCACCCGGTTGTTCATGACCTCGAAGTATTGGGTATCGCGGATGGTCAGATGCTCGTTCGGGGCAAAGTGAGGCGGGTCGCCGCCGATCCCATGACAGGCCCGTTGGATGTCATTGCCGTCAATCACCACATGCTGGCTGTTGTTCACAAAAATGCCGGAGGCATAGGTGAAGTCGGTCCGGTTGTTCTCAATGATGATGTGCTGGGACTTTTGCACGCGAATCCCGTAGTAGCCGCCATTGATAACCGTCAGGCCGCTGATGCGGATATAGCGCCTGTCATAGATATCAATCACGCCCTGGGCAGAGGGCTGTTTGGCGTCGGCGCCGCCGTCCAGCACCACCGTATGGCCTGGATAGGCCATGAAGGTAACATAGGCGCCCTCGGCGCCGGAGTTTTCGGGGCGCAGTTGCTCGCGATAGGTCCCTTCGTGGATATAAACGGTCTGGCCGGCCTCTGCCTTCGCGGCGGCTTTCGCCAGGGTTCGCCAGGGCTGAGATTCAGTGCCTGGATGGTCGTCGTCGCCGTCGGGCGAGACATGATAGATGCGCCCGCTACTCTGATCGGTCCGGCTGGTCTCGCCGGCGGCAGGAGTAGGCGTCGGCGTTGGCAGCGCGCTGGCGGGCAGGGGCGATGTCTTCTTGCTATGCTCGCTGAACGCGCCGGTCTCCGGGTCGGCGACAATCGTCTCCGTGACCAGTTGTTTCTGGCGGTAGTCGCTGATCTCCCAGACCATCCTGGCAACCGAGGCGTCAAAGAAGGCGCGCTTGACGTTGTAGATCAGTTCATCGTCGAGCAGGATGTCCAAGTCGCCGGGCGCATTGGCGCGCAGGGTATAGATAGAGGAGCCTTCGCCTAGCCGGAGCTGAAGCTCGCCTGTTTCGGTAAAACGCTCCTGATAGACTACACGGCACTCGCTGTCCCGCTTGGATACCCAGGCGCCCGGCTGTACGTTGATCTCGCCGGTAGGACAGTCGCCGGTCGTGTAGTGCATCTTGATGCCCACCACCGCGCCGTCTTCGCCGGTGTAGATGTGGCTGTTGGTGTCTCCCGACCAAGCTGGGTTGCGCCAGGGCAGGTGGGCGTTGACATGGGGCGGGTAGTCGTGGATATTGCGCTCGGCGTTCTTGTCCGGGAAGTTGGTAACCGTGTTGTTGATCTCCACCCACACCCCGTTATCGTGGTTCTCGGTGATATGCTCGGTGATCTGCATGTCCAGATAGACCTGGCGCAGCCCAAAGAGGAGGGTATCGGCTGCGGTCAGCTCCGCCTCCGGCCATTCGACCTCGGCATATTTGCCGTCCCGCCGGGACTCAAGGTTCCAAAAAAAGATCACTTGGAGGTTGGGCGTCTCGCGCCAGTTGTCGAACACGGGATCGCCGGCGGCCTGCACAATGGGCGTGCGAAGGAGCGACGCCCCAATCCAGAGCGCGCCGAGTGACAGCGCCGTCAGCAACAGCGCGTAACCTACCCTGCTCCTATACTGCATCCTGACTCCTTTCCGGTTCGGCGCCATTCCGTGCGGTGTTCATTTTCTGATGTGGTTTCGGATGTAGAATTACCGCCAGACAGGCAACTAACCAATTGCATATACGCTTTCAAACGGACGTCACGCCGCGCAAAGGGAACGCCGCGCAGATCGGGCGAGACAATCCACAAGTATGGCGCCAGATAACGCCGTCGCACAGTGGCGAGCGTCATCTTTTTCGCACGGTTGACCCATGACTGGATGACTGCTGACCGGTGAAGGCCGGCCGCTAACCGGCAGCTTAACCAGCGCGCCGCGGTTGATTGTTGAAAAAAACGTGCTATAGTAAATATCTCCTGCTCCTTTTATCAAGCTCGCTAGATGAAGGCGCCGAGGAATCCATTGTCTCTGTCGCTCTGTCCTCGGCCAAAAGCCGCCAGCACATAGGTTGGCTCCTGTAAAATTCCCCCGTACAACCTGGATGGATATCCCCCACGCATTAACCAAAAGGGGGTTGAGGATGACAATGGACAAGGCCGGCGCCTGACCGTCCAACTGCAAAAACCGCTTGCCGGGTAGAGACCGGTAAGTCGGACTGACAAGCCAAGACAAAGTTACCAGGCCCCCGTGGTAAACTCCATTCCACCTCCAGCCGGAAAGGAGCTTCCAACGATGGAGGAGCACTACATCTCGCCACAGGAGCTGTATCGCCAGCTCGAAAGCACACAGCCGCCCTTTGTGATTGATGTGCGCGGCGATGCGGAATACGCCGCCGGCCACATACCGGGCGCACGCCATATCCCCGGCGACCGGCTTGCCGAGCGGTTGGATGAAGTGCCCCGCGACCGGCCTATTGTGGCCTATTGAAACATGCGCCATCGCGGCAACTCGCGCAGTGAGCGAGCCGCGGCGCTGCTCCGTGCGAGCGGCTATGAAGCCAGGGCGCTGGAGGGCGGCTTTCCCGCTTGGGAGGCCGCGGGCTATCCGGTCGAACGATTAGCGTGACCGGGTGAGCCGGCCCCTGCAAAACAGCGCAAAACAACCACCCAATTTCCAACCCAATTTCTAGCCCATTTTCGAGTCGAGCGAGCGGATGAGCGAGAAAAGCAGCACGCTGGGCGAAGTGATTCGCCTGTTCCTGCGCCTGGGCTTTACGGCTTTTGGCGGGCCGGCGGCCCACATCGCCATGATGCATGACGAGGTTGTCCAGCGCCGCCGTTGGATGACCGACCAACATTTCCTTGACCTGGTGGGCGCGACCAACCTCATCCCTGGCCCCAACTCAACCGAGATGGCGATCCATGTGGGGTATGAGCGCGCCGGCTGGCGCGGGCTGATCGCCGCCGGGGTCTGTTTTATCCTGCCTGCGGCGTTGATGGTGCTGGCGCTGGCCTGGGCCTATGTTCACTATGGAGACACGCCCGCGGGCAACGCGCTGATGTACGGCATCCAGCCCGTCATCATTGCCATCGTCGTGCAGGCCCTGGTCCGGTTGGGGCGCGCCGCCCTCCACGGGCCGGTGCTGATCGGCGTGAGCATCCTGGCGCTGGCCCTCTATCTGCTGGGCGTCAATGAGCTGCTGGTCCTCTTTGGCGGGGCGCTGCTGGTCGTGGCGATCCAAGCCGCCCGGCGCTTTCCGCAGGCAGCCGCGGCGCTGCTGCCGTTGGGTGGGCTACAGACGCCCCTGCCCCAAGCCGCCGAGCATACGGCGGTTCCCCTGGGACCGCTCTTTCTGGTCTTTCTCAAGGTCGGGGCGCTGCTCTACGGCAGCGGCTATGTCTTGCTGGCCTTTTTGCGCAACGATCTGGTGCTGCGCTACGGCTGGCTGACCGACCAGCAATTGCTGGACGCTGTCGCCATCGGCCAGTTCACCCCCGGCCCCGTCTTTACCACGGCGACCTTTGTCGGCTATGTGCTGGCCGGCTTCCCCGGCGCTATCGTCGCGACGGTGGGCATCTTTCTGCCCTCCTTTGGCTTTGTCGCCCTGCTCACCCGCATCGTGCCCCACATCCGCAAATCCCCCTGGACGGCGGCTTTTCTCGATGGGGTGAATGTGGCGGCGCTGGGGCTGATGGCCGGAGTGACCTGGCAACTGGGCCGCGCCGCCATTGTGGATATTCCCACCTTGCTCTTGGCGGCAGCGTCGGCTGTGCTGCTCTTCCGGTTCAAGCTCAACTCGGCCTGGCTGGTGCTGGCCGGCGGCCTCATCGGCCTGGCGCTGTCCAGCCTTGGCAGCTAGGGCTTTGGCACGCTCGGCGCCATCGCGCTCCTGTATCGCGCTTCTATATCACGCTGAAACTCCCAACATGCCGGCGCGCTAGACGCGCCGGCATGTCTGTTGATGGATCGCCATTTGGCAATCGGCCTCTCTCCCCGTAAGATTAAAGCAGCGATGATCTATGACCTGGGCCGTGCTGAACCCAGGACGTTGACCTGGAAAGAGATAGGCTCCATGCTGGCTGAACCCGCCCAAGCCCACCCCGCCCAACCGGAGGCGCTGCCCTACCGGGCTTACTTCCGCTGTTTTCGCGGCTGCCCCGGCCAATACTCCCTCTACGATGTGATCTACACATGTCCGACCTGTGGCGGGTTGCTGGAGGTTCACCATGAGTTGGAACCCCTGCGCCGGCGCAGCGCCGACGCGTGGCGCCAACTGATTGACGACCGGGTGGGCACGACCCAATGGCCCTATGGCAGCGGCGTCTGGGGGATGCGCGAGTGGGTGGTCCCTGACCTGCGCGACGAGAACGTGGTCAGCATGTACGAGGGCAACTCTAACCTCTTCTGGGCCGAGCGGTTGGGCAAGCAGTTGGGCGTCTCTGACCTGTGGGTGAAGCTCTGTGGCAACAGCCATACCGGCAGCTTCAAAGACCTGGGCATGACCGTGCTGGTCAGCGTGGTCAAGCAGATGATGGCCGACGGCAGCCCGGTGCGCGCCGTGGCCTGCGCCAGCACCGGCGACACCAGCGCGGCCCTGGCCGCCTATGCCGCCTGCGCCGGCATCCCAGCCATTATCTTCCTGCCCCAGGGCAAGGTCAGCACTGCCCAGTTGATCCAGCCGGTCGCCAACGGCGCGCATGTGTTGGCGCTGGATACCGACTTCGACGGCTGTATGCAGCTTGTCAAGGAAGTGACCCAGGACAACACCATCTATCTCGCCAACTCGATGAACAGCATCCGCATCGAGGGACAAAAGACGGTGGGCATCGAGATTGTGCGCCAGTTTGACTGGCAAGTGCCCGACTGGATCATTATTCCGGTGGGCAACTTGGGCAATATCAGCGCGCTCTACAAAGGGCTGAAGCTGCTGCTGGACCTGGGCATCATTGACCGGCTGCCGCGGCTGGTGGCGGCCCAGGCCAGCAAGGCCAACCCCTTCTATCAGAGCTATCTCAACGGCTTTGCCGAAAAGACGGTCCTGCGCGCCGCAAAGACCCTGGCCTCGGCCATCCAGATCGGCGACCCGGTGAGCTATGAGAAGGCGGTGCAGGCGATACAGGAGACCAATGGCATTGTCGAGCAGGCCAGCGAGCATGAGCTGGCGAATGCCGCGGCGCTGGCCGACCTGACCGGCATGTATACCTGTCCCCATACAGGGGTGGCGCTGGCCGTGCTCTTCAAGCTGATCAAGCGGGGCGAGATCCGTTCAAGCGACCGGGTGGTGGTGATCAGCACAGCCCACGGCCTCAAGTTTACCGGCTTCAAGGTGGGCTATCATGAGGGCAGCCTGCCCGAGGTGGAGAGCGAGTATGCCAACCCGCCCGTCTATTTGCCAGCCAATGCGCGGGTGGTGAAGGAGACGATTGCGCGCAAGCTGGGGATGTAGCCATCGTAAGCATCATGGAGCAAAAACCGCTACTCGACTACCACGCTACCTCCTTCTCGGTTGGGCGCATGGACTTCACCTGGGAGGAGCTGTCCGAGGAGGAGCGCGCCCAGGCTTATGCCGACTGGCAGGCGGGCAAAGGGTTGATCGGCGGCGACCCGCGCCGGCGGCCCAATGCCCACCTGCTGCCCGACTGGGGGCTGGACCGGCCCTTCTTCCGCGCGCTGGCGCTGGACGACCCGCGCGGGCGCAACGGCGACCAGCTGCGCGCCCGGCTGGCCTCAACTGCGCCGGTGGAGGTGGAGATCGGCTTTGGCCGGGGCGACTTTCTGCTCGACCGGGCGCAACGACACCCGGAGACCTTCTTCCTCGGCTTCGAGACCAAGACCAAAGCCACCCGCCTGCTGCTCCGGCGTATCGAGCGCTTCGGACTGGACAATCTGTGGGTCAGCGACGACGACGCCCGCTTCAGCCTGCCGCGCGTCGTGGCGGACGGGCGGCTCGATGCGGTGCATATCCTCTTTCCCGACCCGTGGTGGAAGACGACTCACCGGGTCAAGCGGCTCTTTTCACCGCCCTTTGTGGACCTGCTGGCGGACAAGCTGCGACCGGGAGGGCTGCTCCATGTCAAGACCGATGTGGTGGAATACGGCGAGCTGGTGCGCTACTTGGTGGAGCAGCACGGCGCCTTCGGCCCCCATGACCCGGCCCTGGCCGCGCGCCTCGGCCCCTTCGCCATGACCCACCGGGAGTATTGGTGTGTGCAGCACGGGCGGCCGGTCTACGCCTATTTCTTTTTGGCTGATCACTAGTCTGTCACTATTTGAAAGGTACTCAGCACAGCCTCTGCTTCCCGTTGGCAGGTCCCCTTATCCTCGAATGAGAATTGAGCAGGCAGAAATAAGTAGATGGAGAAAGTATCTTGACCATGAGGTAAGGAGTAGTACACAATGTCCGAATTTATAGCCGCGGTTTCGTATACTGTCCATAAGTGGCTGCCTAGCTGAACTGTGCCAATAGCATCTGCAATCTCTGGTACGATGTACAGGCCAATCTGGCAATCCTCGATTGTCTGATGTGTAAGGGCGCGGTTGAGTGGCTCACCCTCTACATATTGCCAAGTATCTGAATCGTACTGAATCGTATATTGCAGACGGTCTTCTGGAGGCATTGTGCCTTTATAAACAATCACATTATCTTCTATGGTGCTATTAGGTATTACTTGGGGTGAATTACCTGGATTATTGCTCGACAAACTTGGAATCAATGGCGATGCTTGTGAAGCAATCGCTGCTGTCACATCTGGAGAGGGGGGGAGTACTGTGCGTGATTGTGATGTACTCTCTAATGTACTGCAAGACACTATCAGAATTGCTAACATCACCAGGACCAGTAATGCAATAGGTGAGGATGATATGCGTGACATAGTTAACACTCATTTAAGTATTTGAGGACGAGTACTCCTAGCCAGGTAGCTGTACACAATAGCGTGTATGCCAGAGAAGGTGCGCCCAGAGTAACCACGCTATCATGCACACCTACCCCTAGCCAGGCTATATGAAACCATTAGAACGAATCAGGAGGTATCGGCAGTGTGTCAAGAGTTGTGTAAAAGGTTAGGCCGGAGTAGGTGACACCTCCTGTTGCGGAACAGACATGGCTTTGAGGTTCAGGGTGCGCAGCACCGCATAGACCATCAACAGCCAACGCTTCTCGTTGGTGAAGGCTGCGGCCATCTTGTGCAACCGGCGTTGCAACGTGCCAATGACACGCTCAATGATGTTAGTAGAGCAGAGGGCGCGCCAGTGTTTGGGCGGAAAGGCGTAGAAGGTCAAGCAGTCGGCCACATCCCGCTGTAGACAAGCCACCGCTTCCGGAAAAAGCACCTGCCACTTCTGAACCAACGCCGTCACCTGCGCCTCAGCTTGGGTGCGGTCTGGCTGATAGAAGATGCGCCGCAGGTCCGCCGCCACCTCATCTCGCCAGCGCTTAGGAATGCGGGCCAGGACGTTGGCCATCTTATGGAGCACACAGCGCTGATACTGTGCCTGGGGATAGTGGTGGCGAATTTGGGACAGAAGGGCAGCATTGCCATCAGTCACAATCAGTTCTACCTTGACTAGCCCCCGCCGCTTGAGGTCCCCCAGAAAGGCGGACCAGGCGTCGTTGCGCTCGGTGTCACCAACCGTGAAGGCCAGCAATTCTTTCTCGCCCGTGAGCCGCACCCCCACCGCAAAGAGCAGGGCGATGCGCTCAGCTTGGTCACCATAGCGCACCTTGACATAGCCACCATCTAAATAGAGAGAGCGGTAGTGAGAAGCCAGCGGCGCTTCACGCCAAGTCTCATACTCGGCTTCCAGCTTATGAAACACTCGCGACACCGTTGAAGCACTCATGGGCTGGCCAAAGCCGTTCTCGACAATGGTGCTTACGTCACGGGTGCTGACGCCGTGGATGAACATGGCGCTGATGGCTTGATCGATAGTGCCCTGCCGGCGCTGATAGCGCTCGAACACCTGCGTCTTGTACTGACCCTCGCGGCTGCGGGGTACCTCTAGCTCGACCAGGCCGAAGCCGACGCCGAGCTTGCGGCGGTAGTGACCGTTGCGTTGGCCTTGCCGTTGCTCCGTGCGTGGATAGGGCAGGGCGGATAAATAGAGGGTCAGTTCTTCCTCCATGACGGCCTCAAAGGTGGCACGGGCAGCCGCTCGCAGGCGCTCCGTCAACAACTGGACAAACTCGGCCTGTTTCAGGTCTATTTGCTCAATCTGGTGCGCTGGCGTATGATCGGGCTGGGGCATGGGTAGTCTCCTCGCTAGTCATTTGGTCGTGATTTGCGATAGCCTACCCGGCCCTCCTTTTTTACACGAGATTCAGCATACTACCGACTTTTTACATTGCCAATCATTAATATTTGCTCAATAGTTTATGCGGAATCATAATCTTGAGAGGTCTTGTTGCGGAACTAACAGCGCCTGTAGCAGAACTATTGAAAGCCGAATTCATTCCGAGACATAGTTAGAGGTGACCCTGCTCTCC
The DNA here is from genome assembly GCA_035574055.1 of Caldilineaceae bacterium. GTDB lineage: Bacteria > Chloroflexota > Anaerolineae > Caldilineales > Caldilineaceae > QEUY01. The sequence goes on along the minus strand of DATLZJ010000675.1, from coordinate 1,320 downwards.
GGGTGAGAGGACTCGAGAGAGTTGCAAGGTACACAAGGCACAAAGGGCGACCTGGACCAGTTTCCACGAAGATAATTGGTAGTAGGCCAGATTTTGTTTGACATGATAGCATAAGGGTGGATGAGGGATGATCCCTACTGCGGGCGGTGAGGTTGTGTAAAGTGGAACAAGACACAAATCCTCAGAAGATCATCACCGCTCCCGCTGCCGGTCGCAGCCTCTTAAGCTGGGCCGGCAAGCAGCCGCCCGCGCCCACGCCGGTGCTGGAGGCGCGTCTGGTGGAGATCGTAGACCCGCGGCGGGAATTACCCCTGGCCCAGGCCGAAGCCCGCCCGGCCCTGGCCGCCGCGCCCGATACCTTTTTCGGCCAGGCGCTGCCTAACCTCCTTTTCTATGGCGACAACCGCACGGTGCTGGCCCACCTGCTCGCGCACGGCTGGCGCGGCAAGGTCCGGCTGGTCTACATTGACCCGCCCTTCGACAGCGGCGGCGACTGGGCGCGCAAGGTGCGGCTGCGCGACCGCCAGAGCCAGCTCTTGGGCGAGACGGTCCAATACCGGGATAGCTGGAACGGCGACAGCTATCTGCAATTCATCTATGAGCGGCTCTTTCTGCTGCGCGACCTGCTGGCCGAGGACGGCAGCATCTGGCTCCACTGCGACTATCGCCAGGTCCACCGGCTGCGGCTGCTGCTGGAGGAGGTCTTCGGCGAGGAGAATTACCTGAACACCATCGCCTGGCGCAGCCAGGTGGCGCGCGGGGCCAAGGTCAACGCCTTCTATTTCCCCTACAGCACCCAATACATTGAAATCTTTGCCAAGAACCGCGCCGCGCCCACCCTCTGGAACCCGCAACGCAAGCGGCTGCTCTTCAGCCGCGCCCAGGCCGCCGCCGAGTTTATGGAGGATGAGCGGGGCTTCTTCCGCACGTCGGACCCCGGCGCCTACAGCTTTGAGAAGCTCAAGGAGCTGCACGCGGCGGGCCGGCTCTATGCGCCCTTTGGCGGCGAGATCGTGGTGGACGAAGCCGCGCGGCGCGTCTATCCCTCCAACGGGGGCAACATCGGCGTCAAGTATTACTTGACCCGGCTGGGCGACGACCGCTATGCCGTCGAGCGGGCGGTAGATAACCTGTGGGAGGACATTCCGGGGCTGGGCACAACGCCGGGCGAGGATGTCGGCTACCCCACCCAGAAGACCGAGGCGCTGCTGCGCCGCATCATCGCCGCCTCTACCCGGCCCGGCGATCTGGTGTTGGATTGCTTTTTAGGATCGGGCACAACCGCCGCGGTCGCTCAAAAGATGGGCCGCCGCTGGATCG
>DATLZJ010000674.1:0-2797 GCA_035574055.1 Caldilineaceae bacterium | reverse complement strand
CGCGGGCTGATGGCGGGCAAGCCGCTCCGTCTGGAGCGGGCGGCCGCCCGCGTTCCAGCCGTTGCCAGGGCCGCCGTGGCCGCGACCGCATCCATTTCCTGGCCGGTCGCTTGTGTCTCCACGGTCGGGGGCGCCTCGCCCTCGCCGGTCAAGTAACCCAGCACCGCGCCCACGGGCACCACATCGCCTACCTTGGGCGCGCCCGGCGGTATGTGCAAGATGCCGCTCTCAAAGGCTTCGATCTCCTGGGTCGCCTTGTCCGTCTCCACGGTGAAGAGCAGATCACCTGCTTGGACTTTATCGCCATCCTGCTTGAGCCAGCCGCCAAAGACGCCTTCCTCCATCGTCCAGCCCAGGCGGGGCATCAGAATCTCGGTCGCCATGCCGTCTTCTCTTCCCCCTCTTATTCTTCTTACTCGGCCAGCAGGTCGCGGATCGCCTGGAGGATCGTTTCGGTATTCGGCACGACGGCGGCCTCCAGCGTCGGGCTGTAGGGTGTGGGCGCGTGGGCGCCGTTGAGCCGGTACACCGGCGCATCCAGGTCATCAAAGCCCTTCGCCATGACCTGTGCGGCGATCTCCGCGCCGATGCTGCATGGCTGGAAGGTCTCATCTACGACCAACAGCCGGCCCGTCTTGTGTACCGACTCCAGGACCGTATCTATGTCGAGGGGGGCCACGGTGCGCGGGTCGATCACCTCGACCGACACGCCCTCTGCCTCCAGCTTGGCGGCGGCCTCCAGCGTCTTGTCCACCATCGCGGCAATCGCCACCACTGTGCAGTCGCGGCCCTCGCGCGCGATGCGCGCCTCCCCAAAGGGGATGGTGTAGCTCTCCTCCGGCACCGGCCCCTTCTTGAAGATGATAGATTTATGCTCCAGAAAGAGCACCGGGTCGTTGCAGCGCAGCGCAGTGGTAAAGAGTCCCTTGGCGTCGTAGGCATTGGAGGGCACGACGACGCGGAAGCCGGGTACGTAGGCGAAGATGGGATAGTAAGCGCCCGAATGGTGGGTGGCAGCCGAGTGGCCGATGCCGAAACAGCCGCGCAGCAGCAGCGGCATCTTGAGGCGACCGCTGCTCATATATTGCATCTTGGCCGCTTGGTTGATCAACTCGCCCATCGCGTCCAGGATAAAGTCCACGAACATGAAATCCACCACCGGGCGCGAGCCGGTCATGGCTGCGCCGGTACACATGCCGATAAAACCGCGCTCGCTGATGGGCGTATCGCGCACCCGCTCCGGGCCGAAGCGGTCATAGAGGCCGGTGGTGGTGTTGAAGTTGCCGCCGCGCTTGCCGATGCCCTCGCCGACGATGAAGATGGCAGGGTTCGCCTCCATCTCCGCGGCCAGCGCCTCGCGGGTGGCGTCCATAAATGAGAGTTCGCGCATCGGTTTGTCCTCTAGTGCGTGCTATACACGTAGTCGGTCGCGGTCGCCGGGTCGGGCCAGGGGCTGCTCTCGGCGAATGCAGCGGCCTCCTCGACCGTGGCCTGAATCTCCTGGTCAATTGCGTCCAGCTCGCGCTCGGCGGCGACTCGCTCACCCAACAGGCGCTCGCGGAAGCGTTTGATCGGGTCGCGCGCCTTCCACTCGTTGATCTCCTCCATGGTGCGATAGCCGGCGTCGCGCATACCCTCGGAATGGGCGCGCGTGCGATAGGTGCGGCACTCGATCAGTGTCGGCCCTTCGCCGTCGCGGGCGCGGCCCACAGCCTCCCCCGCGGCTGCATAGACTGCCAGTACATCGTTGCCGTCAATCGTCAGGCCGGGCATCCCATAGCACTCGCCGCGCATCCCGACATTGGGGTTACCCGCGGCATAGGCGAAAGGCACCTCCGTCGCATAGAGATTGTTCTCACAGACGAAGAGCACCGGCAGTTTATAGATAGACGCCAGGTTCAAGCCCTCATGGAAGGCGCCGTTGTTGGAGGCGCCGTCGCCGAAGAAGGCCACCCCCACGCCGCCGGTCTTGAGCAATTTGAAGGAATAGCCGGCGCCGGTTGCCTGTAAGATGCAGGGGCCGACAATGCCGCTCGTGCCCATCATGCCCACTTCGGGCATGAAGATATGCATACTGCCGCCGCGCCCGTGGGAGCAGCCGGTCTCACGACCGTACAGCTCGGCGATCAGCGCCGCCGGGGTGACGCCCTTCGCCAGCGCATGGCCGTGGCCCCGGTGGGTGCTGAAGACGGCATCGTCGGTGCGCAGGTGCGCGCAGACGCCGGCGGCGATGGCTTCCTGGCCGACATAGGTATGGCACGCGCCATGCACAAGCCCTGCCGCATGGGAGCGCGCCAGTTGTTCCTCGGTGCGACGGATGAGCACCATGGTGCGATAGAGGCCCAACGCCGTCGCCTTGTCGGGCATGGGGGCCTGGGCTGTGTCTACTGTTTCAGTTTGCGTCGTCTGCATAGCATCCCTCTAGCTTTCGGCCACTACCGGATTTTCCAGGACGCCAAGACCGCTGATCTCGATGCGCACTACATCACCGGGCTGCAGAAAGCGCGGCGGTTTGCGCGCGGCGCCGACGCCCGAAGGCGTGCCGGTGGCGATCACATCGCCCGGCTCCAGCGTCATTACATCCGATAAATAGGCTACCAGGACGTGGACAGGGAAGATCAGATTGGAGGTATTGGACTTCTGCAAGACCTCACCATTCTCACCGGACTTGCCGATGGACAACTGGATGTCCAGGCTATGAGGGTCGCGGACTTCGTCGCTGGTGACCAACGCCGGCCCCATCGGCGCAAAGGTGTCGAAGCTCTTGCCCAGCGTCCACTGGCTGGTGCGGTGCTGG
>DATLZJ010000673.1:0-6718 GCA_035574055.1 Caldilineaceae bacterium | reverse complement strand
TAAGCACCTCGCTCAAGCGACCGGCTGAGTTATTCATCTTTCCACCGCTATGGGTGCCGGAACGCCCGCAGTTTGATAACTACGCAGAGGTTTTCCGACAAGTGCCTTTTGGCCTCTGGTACTTTAACTCCGTTGTCGTCGTTGCCCTCTCCACGCTGGGTGTGCTCTTAACCGCCACCCTGGTAGCCTATTCATTTGCCCGCTTCCGCTGGCCGGGGCGAGACTTGCTCTTTGCCGTTACCCTGGGGACCATGATGCTGCCGGCTGAGGTAACCCTGATTCCAAAGTACATCCTGTTCAAGAACCTTGGCTGGCTCAACACCATTCTCCCCCTTTGGGTGCCGGCCTGGTTTGGCGGCGGCGCGTTCATTATCTTTCTGCTGCGCCAGTTCATTATGAGTCTGCCCCGCGATTTTGATGAGGCAGCGACCATTGACGGGGCCAATCCTTGGCAAGTGCTTCACTACATTCTGCTGCCCCTCATGAAGCCGGCCCTGGCGACCATCGCTGTGCTCCACGCGATCTGGGCCTGGAATGAATTTCTGGAACCGTTAATCTACCTAGCTTCACCCGAGAAATTTACGCTGGCTCTGGGTCTTCGGTATTTCAATGTCACGCCGGGCCAGCAATCATTTGGCATTCCGACGGAACACCTGCTCATGGCCTCTGTAGTGATGTCAACGCTGCCCATTATTCTGCTCTTCTTTCTTGCCCAAAAATACTTCGTGCAGGGCATTGTGATGAGTGGCCTCAAAGGATAGCTGGCCCAGCACGCTTATGAGTCGCTGCGTTCACGATTCGTCGCATTCCACAATTTACCGTGTGAGTCCTTCGCCCTATCGTTGATTGGGCGCATTGGATGCGTTATTCACCACCCCCAACCGACTGTCAACCGATCCAAGTAAAAGCCTACAGAAAGCCCAAGGAGGAATCCATCATGCCAAACCATCGTATGCTCAGCCGGCGTGACATGCTCAAGCTGCTCGGCGCGACAGGCGCCAGCGTCGTTGCCTTAGCCGCCTGTGCGCCAACTGTGCCCACGCCTGGCGTCGGTGAGGAAGCCGCCGCGCCGGGCGAACAGGAGCGGATCGAGTTACGCTACATGGACCGCGGCGATGCATTGGGTGAGTTCATGCGCCATGCGAGCCGCGTGTATGAGGAGCAAAACCCCCACATTGTCGTTAAGAATGAAAGCACCGGGTGGGGCGACCTTACGACCAAGGTGCCTACCTTTGTCGCCGCAGGCACCATGGCCGATTTGGCCTTCCAGCACAACGCCTTCATGCTGCCAGAACTCGCCAAAAAGGGGGCGTGGCTAAACGTGGAGCCGCTTGCCGAAGCAGATGGTCACGACTTTGCCATCTACTATCCGTTTGCTGTTGATGCCCTACGCCTAGGGCCGCAAGATGAACTGATCGCCATGCCGATGGGTATCCATTTTGGCGAAAATGATGTCATGTGGAATGTGGAGATGCTCCAGGAATTCGGCCTCCCAGAGCCTAGCGCAGAGATGAGCTTGGACGAGTTTGAGGAGCTCCTAATCCTGGTGCAGGAGAAGATGCCGGAAGGCGGCTTCGCCGCCGACTTCTCCAAGGAATTCTGGGGAATGGAGGCGCACTCACGCTCCTTTGGCGGCTACATTATCTCCAACGACCGGACACAATGTGGCTTTGATCTGCCGGAGACCAGAGATGCACACCAGTGGATGATCGATCTAATCCACCAGCATCAGGTTGTGCCCTCCCGTGATAAGGTCTTGGAGAGCGGCAAGTCTATGTTCTACACAGGCATGCTTGCCATTATCTCCAACACGGCGCCGAATGTGTGGGTGGGGTTCCAGCAGGCGACGGAAGGACGCTTCACCTTGGGCCACACAGTTTGGCCTCACGGCGACGGTGGCAAGGTAGGCATTACCCCCAGTGTTGACGCCACCGTCATCTACGCCCAGACCAAATATCCAGATGAGGCGTGGGGGCTGGCGAAGTTGCTCTCCTCCTTCGAGATCTCCAAGTGGGCTGCGATGCATGAAAATCATATGACCCCAGGCGCAGTGATTGAGGCCTGGCACGACCCGGAAGTCTGGGAAGTCAACCCACCGTACAAGAACCTGGCGCTCTTCTGGGACACCCTAACGCCTGAAGATGCGGGCAGTGTGCCGGTCCCAGCCAATACCCGCAAGGGGGAATTCTGGGACCTCTACAACAATGAGTGGACGGCGCTACGTGAGGGCGACAAACCCTTTGATGAGGCCAATATCAGCAAGCTCGACGCCGATCTGCAGGCGATTATGGATAAGCCTGTCCCATAACAGGCGCTCCGCAAGCTAACAGTCACTCCAGAGAGCAGGAGGGGAGTGAGCCGGAGAGACCTCCATCGGTAGACAGAAGGCGCAAACCCTGTCGCCGAGCGGAGGTCTCTCTTTAGAGGCAATAGATAGAAGCCCCGCTTATGACGTTGGCATCTGTGGCGAAATGGGGCAGGAAGATGGCGAGAACCGGCGTGGCTACGATTCTTGTATTCTTGTTGCCAAGGTTAGGGTTATTCCCCGCGCAACAGCTGCCCCAGGTCCAGATTCAAGCCGCCACTGCGCCCCTCGCCGCCCACCTGGGGCATGAACTGGGCGATCTTCTGGGCAAGCCGGTCCATGGGCATGGTCTGGAGCCAGATGCGCCCCGGCCCCCGCAGCGTGGCCAGGAACAAACCCTCGCCGCCCAAGAGGATGTTGCGGAAGCCGCGCACGATCTCCACGTCAAAATCCACCGTCGGCTCGAACATGGCGACATGGCCGGTGTCCACGCGCAACACCTCGCCGGGCGCCAGGGTCTTCTCCACGATCTCGCCGTCGAAGTTGACAAAGGCCAGCCCCGGCCCGGTCAGCCGCTGTAGGATAAAGCCCTCGCCGCCAAAGAGACCGGCCCCAAAGCGCTTGCGGAAGTGCATATCCAGGTCTACGCTCTTTTCGGCGCAGACAAAGGAGTCCTTCTGCACGATCATCTGCTGGCCGTCGGCCAGGTTCAGCTCCATCATCTTGCCGGGAAATTCACCCGAGAAGGCGACCTCGCCCTGGCCGCTATTGACAAAGTAATCCACCACAAAGAGCGATTCGCCCGATAGCGCGCGCTTAAACATCTTGCCCAGCCCGCCGCCGGTATTGGTCTGCATCTCGACCTGTTGGGTCATCCAGCTCATCCCGCCGGAGGAGGAGTAGATGCGGTCGCCGGGGTTGAGGGTGATGGTGAGAACGGGTAAGGTCGTGCCTTCGATTCGGTATTGGATAGCCATCTTGCCGTCGCTTTCTTTCACTTCAACGTGGATCGGTAGGTCCCTCAGGAAAGGCTACAGCGAAAGGGCCGCAGACGCAAGCCCAACCGTTGCAGCTCTATGAACCATCTTGATGGGCTGTCCTTTATAGGCCGCCTTCATGAGCCATAGCAAGCAGCCGTAACTTGATACGTAATACTGGACTTAGCGGTTGCAGCATTCCCGCCCGCGCCACAGAACTGCCTAGGCAAAGTCGCGTTGGCGCCACGTTTCACGCCGAGACAGGCTCCGGGGCGCAGACAATCACCTGGATGCCGGCGCGCTCAAGCTGCCGGACGATGGCGGCATCCGCCTGGTCGTCGGTGATGAGGATGTCCATGTCGGCTAGGGCGGCGAAGGAGACAAGCCCCTGTTGCTGGAGCTTGGTATGATCGGCGACGACGACTTTTTTCTGGCCGGCCTCGACCATGGCCCGCTTGACCTCCGCCTCGTAGAGGTCCGACGAGGTCAGCCCCTTGTGCAGCGAGACGCCCACCGCGCCGACAAAGACAACGTCGGCGTGGTAGCGTTTCAACTCAGTCTCGACCTGTGGCCCGACCATGCACATGGAGCGCGCGTTCAGCTTGCCGCCCAACACAAAGAGCGACAGGTCGCCATTCTGGGCGCATTCCTGGACCACGTCAACGCTGTTGGTGATGATGGTCAGGTGATGGAGCCGCTTCAGGTGCCTGGCGACACACCAGGTGGTGGAGCCGGCGTCGAGCACGACAATCTGGCCGTCCTGCACCAGGGCAGCAGCGGCCAGGCCGATGGCGTCCTTTTCGGCGAAGCGTTGTAGCTTGCGCCGGCGCACTGGCACAATCGCCTCCATCGCCTCTTTGAGCTTGGCGTCCAGAATGGCCCCGCCATAGGCTTTCTGGATCACGCCATCCTGTTCGAGCAGCGTCAAGTCGCGGCGGATGGTTTCATGGGAGACACGGAACCGGTCCGCCAGCTCCGCAGTCTTGACGCTCCCTTCTTGCAGCAAGATTTCTTTGATGCGGGCCAGCCTTTCGGCAGCGATCAGGGTAGTCAACGGCTCCAATCCTTACCGGCCTCCCATGCCGGTGATGGCGATCCCTTCGATGAAATAGCGTTGGAACAGGACAAAGACCAGGATCACCGGCAGCGTCACCGCCAGGCTGGCGGCCATCAGCCAGTTCCATGCAGGCGCGCCGCCGGCGGCGAACTCAAACTGGCGTAGCCCAAGCTGCAAGGTGTAGAGGCGCTCGCTTTGGAGATAGATCAGCGGCCCCATGAAATCTTGCCAGGCAGCCTGAAACTGGAAGATGACAATGGTTGCCAGCGCCGGTTTGGTCAGCGGCAGCACAATGCTCCACCAGATGCGTAGCTCGGAAGCGCCGTCGAGCTTGGCAGCCTCGGAAAGGTCGTGGGGCACTGTGCGCATAAACTGGCGCAACAAGAAAATATAAAAGGCGTTGCCGGTGAAGGCGGGCGCCGTCAGCGGCAAAAAGGTGTTCACCCAAATGTCGGAGCCTTGAAAGCCAAAGGCCGGCAGCCGCGAAAAGAGGATGAACTGGGGGATCAGGGTCACGACGCCCGGCAGCATCATCGTCGCCAGCACCAGGCCAAAGAGCAGGTCACGGCCCGGCCAGCGCAGCCGGGCCAAGGAATAGGCCACCAGCGAGGAAGAAAGCGCCGAGCCAAAAACGCTGACGACGGTGATCACGGTGGTGTTCCAGCCCCAGCGCCCCCACATACCGTAACTGAAGGCATAGCGGTAGTTCTCCCACATCAGCTCGCTGGGAATCCAGTGATAGCCGCTTAAGTCTTGGGGGGATTTGAGCGAAGTGGAGAGCATCCACGCCAGCGGGATGAGCCATAAGATGCTGAGGCCGGCCAACAGCAGCCAGGCCAAGAGCCGGCCCAAACCGCCCACCGTAAACAGGCGCCGCCAGGCAGCGCGCGGCAAGCGGCTGTCCCACCGTGGTCTAAGCGCTGTCGCCATACTCTATCTCTCGGTCTCGTAGTAAACCCACCGTTTCGCCAGCCAGAGCTGGATCAACGTGATCGCCAAGATGATCAGAAAGAGAATCCAGGCCATGGCCGACGCATAGCCCATCTGGAAGCCAGCAGGCCCCACTTTGCCAAAAGCGCGATTATAGAGGTAGAAGACATAGAAGAGCAATGATTGCCCTGGCCCACCGTTGACCACATCTTCGGCATCCGGCCCGGCCAGGATATAGGCCGTGGTGAAGATCTGGAAGATGCCGATGATGTTGGTCACAATGAGGAAGAAGGTGGTGGACGACAACAAGGGAAGAGTGATATGCCAGGTCTTGCCCCACCCCGTTGCGCCGTCAATCTCGGCGGCCTCATATAACTCTTTGGGGATTCCCTTGAGGCCGGCCAGGTAGATCAGCACCTCCGCGCCGACCCACCACAGCCCCATGATCACCATGCCCGGCTTGGTCCAGAGCGGATTGGCGAACCATGCAGGCCCCTGAATGCCGATCAGCTCCAGCCCCCGATTGAACAGCCCATTGGGGGCCAGAATCCAGCGCCAGAGAAAGACCGCCGCAACGCCTGCCAAGACATTGGGAAGATAGATGATGGCGCGGAAGAGCCGGCTGCCGGGTACATCTACGTTGAGCAACAACGCCAGCAAGAGCGACACGACGATCACAAATGGCGTCTTGACGATGACCATCCAAAAAGTGTTGTAGAGGGCGACATAGAACCGGTCATCGTTGAAGAAAAGGTTTTGGTAGTTTTGCAGGCCGATCCATTGGGGCGCGGTGGTGATATTATAGCGCGTGAAGCCGGCATAGAGGGAAAAGAGCATTGGCCCCAGGGTGAAAACCACGAAGCCAATGATCCAGGGCGCGGCAAAGAGCCAGCCGGTGACGGCCTCCTGCGTCGCCGGACGCCAGAAAGGCCGGCGCAACAAGGCCTTGGGTTGTGCAACTGTCTGTGCCATCACATCCTCCCCACGCGCCGCCAAACCGCCCCGAGACCGGAAGGTGATATGAGACGGTTGCCGCTTCGCTCACCTTCCGGTCTTACGTGGGCCGGCGACGGCTCGCCGGTTTAATCGCCGGCTTGGCCTCGCTCGGCCATCACCCGCTCGATCTCCTGCTGGGCCTGCTCCAGCGCCTCTTCGGGCGTCAGCTCGCCCGTCCATACCTGCTCTTGGCGTGTCTGGATCTGCTCGAACCAGTTGGGGTAGGCGGCCAGATAGTTGCCGCCGGAGCTGGTCTCCATGACCGAGATGACGGTCTCCCAGTTGGGGTCGGCCAGCAGAATTGGGTCGCGAGCAGCCTCGCGATGGGTGGGGATCGCAGCCGTATCGCGCGCCCAAGAGAGGTGGCCTTCATAGGAGGTCGCGCACTTGATGAACTCCCAGGCTGCCTCCGGATTCTCTGCGCCGACAGGGATGGAGAGCGAGAAACCGCCG
>DATLZJ010000672.1:0-5195 GCA_035574055.1 Caldilineaceae bacterium | reverse complement strand
CCTTAGGGCCGGGGAAGTTGGGCGCATCGCCGATGCGGGTGGGGTCGTTCTCGTCATAGCCGCTGCCCGGCCCGCCGAAATCCCGATGCAAATAGTCAATGCCGGTATCAATCAAGGCAATCGTTATGCCTGCGCCGGTGTAGCCCGGCCCGCCTCCGCCCTGCCAGGCCGCAATCGCGCCGATCCAGGGGACCGCAGTGGCATTGGCCGGCGCGCCATCGGCAGGGGCGTCTTGGGCCGGGGTCTTGGCCGCCAAGCGGTGGACGGCGCGCACGCCGGGGAGCGCCGCCAGCTCGGCCAGCCGCTCCGGCGCGATCTGGAGGGCAATGCCGTTGTAGACCCGTTGGGTGCGGTAGAGGACCCTGGCCTCCATCGCGGCCAAGGGGGCAGCCAATGCCTGCTGGGCCGCCTCGACCGCGGCCAGATGGGCCTGGGCGGCCGTGGTGAGCGAAGCCGCAGAAGCCGTCTCGCCGGCTGCCTGCGCGCTGTAGACCTCCGCCACCGGCGGCGCGTCCAGCTCGACAACCACACTCACCCGCGCCCGCGACGCAACTGCCGGTGCGCCGGCGCCCGCCGCCATCCGCAGCGACCAGAGCAAAGACAGCGTCGCCAACGCCGCCGCCAGCAGGATCGCCGGCGCCGGTCTCAGCCGTCTCTGGCCGCCAACGGCCTTGCTCCCCGTTGCCCTCATCCTCGCTGCCCGTCTGCCATGTTTTCTGCGAAGGGTCTCTGCCAAAAGGGTGTATAGAACAGTGCATACAGAAAGAATAGGGCGACAGATGGTCGCCCCACTCTGATGCCGGTATCCACCTTGCCGGTTAAGCGCAGCCTCACACGCTCCGGCCATTCAGCCGCCGGCTCCCTTGGGGAGAGGCCGGCTCTGCTCAGAATTTGAGCCTAGTCTAGAAGACCGCCAACGATGGTCTGCGTTTCTTCACCCCAAAGCGCTCTGCCTCCTTGCGGGAGAGCCAGGCGCTACTCTCGAAGAAGCCATAAGTCCGGCGCAGGGGGCCGTAGCGCCGCTGCACCAGCTCTTGCAGGTCATCAGACATCAAGCGCCAGACCATCTGCTCCAGCTCTTCGATGCGCCAAAGCATTTCGCCCGGCGTGCTGGGCACGGGAATATCGCTGTAGGTCGGCGGTTGGCTGTAGCTGTGAGGGAAGGTGATCTGCTTGGACGGCAGGCGAGGAAGTTGGCCCAAAGCGACGACGGCCATGCCAAAGGCCAGGAGTTGGTGGCGCACTCGCTCCAACCGGTTGCTCTCCGGCTCGTCGGGAACCGGTTGCACGGCGGCCTCCTCGTTGATAAACTCCTCCAGCCCCAGCTCGCGGCTTAACTTGGACCAGTCGGTCATGACCCGTTCCAGCAGGAAGCGAAGCTCGGCGTCCGGAAGCCCGGGGGCAACGCGGACACTGAGCATAAACCCCTCGCGTACTGTGCGCAGGTACTCTCGCGCCTGCTGCAAGACGAGCTGCTCGATCTGGTCGGTGCGCCGCTCGCGGGCGCCATGATGGGCAGTATACTGTAAGTTGAGCGCCAGCAGATGCGTCGTCGTTTCGGCCAGTTCGCCGATGCCAACAAATTCAGCCAGACTGCCACTCTCATCCATGCGAGGAACTCCTCTACCAACAAACGAAGATTCAAGCTTTGGGTCACACGGGGCCGGATCGGACTCCAATGAATCATACCGGATGACGACCAGCCCAGTGGACTTTAGGTGCGATAATGACGGCGACAGTGCTCGTGGCGATAGTATAGCAAGCGCGCCGATAGATGCAAACCCTCCATTTCATCCGCTGTATGTATAGACTGCGCAACAGAAATTGACAATCCCCCAACGGTGAAGCGCTGGCCGGGAGCAGCAGACCGGCCAGCGCCCTTTCATCTGTAGACGAGCAGAACCTGCTCCGGGTACGTGGGTAGATAGGGTTTGACCGGCTTCTGGGCAAAGTGTACAATGTACCCCAACCGGTTGTCGCCGCCTCATCTAAAAGGCTCATCTCTAAGGTCGCCGAACTTGCCTTGATTCTTGGCCTATGCCCCCAACGAACCCCACCACCGAACGCGCCAGTGGGCGCTGCGGCCCTCCGGTCGCGCAGAGATCGCCGGGCAACCGGCGTGGCGTTGACCTCCGCGCTTCTCTGTTGGGCGCTGCTCAGCCTCTCTCCCCCGGCGCCGCTCCTCGCCCAAGCCACAACCGGCGACGCTGACCTGACCCCTATCTATGCCATTCAGGGCGATGGCGTTGCCTCACCGCTGGCAGGCCGGCGAGTCTCCGCCCGCGGCCTGGTCACCGGCCTAACCCTAGACGGCTTCTTTCTCCAAGACCCGGTGGGCGACAGCGACCCTGCCACCAGCGATGGTCTCTTTATCTACACCTGGGAGCGGCCCACCGTCGCCGTCGGCCAGTGTGTCGCCGTGCGCGGCGGCCTCGTGGAGGAATACTACGGCAAGACCGAGCTGAACCGCGTCCAGGCCATCGAGCCGGCCCACGCCTGCGGCGCAGACGGGCTGCGGGCCGTCGCCTTCCCCCTGCCCACCCTGGAAGAGGCGCCGCTGGCCCACTATGAAAGTCTGGAGGGGATGCTTGTCCAGACGCCTCCGTTCAGCGGCATTGTCCTCGGCCCATACCGTTGGATTGCGCGCGGGCAGAATGAGCTGGCCCTGCTGCCGGCCCATTTAGCCCCCTATATCGCCGGGCCGCGGCTCTTCCATGACCACCCGGCAGCCCAGACCGCGCTGCTCTATCTGAGCGGGCGCGTGAGCCTCTTGCTCCCCGACGCCGCTGCGGGCATGGCCGTGCGCGTCGAGCCGCCGGGCCTGACCGCCATCCTCGACTACAGCTTCGACCGCTACCGGCTGCTGCCCCTGACCAGCCAGCCGCTCCAAACCATCGGGCATTTGCCGCGGCCGCCTGTGGTCGAGCCGGCCGGCGACGCCGACTTCACCGTCTGTAGCCTGAACCTCAACGGGCTGGGACAGGGCCGCGAGCAGCACATCCATCCGGAGGAGTATCGGAGCGCGCTCTTTCTTCACGCCCGCGTCATTGCCCAAACCCTCCAGGGCTGCACCATCGTCGCCCTCCAGGAGACAGGGACGCCGGCAGACGCCGCCGCCCTGGCCGAGGAGCTAGCGAGCACCTTCCGGCTCACCTACACGGCGACCGCCCTGCCGGGGCCGGCCAGCGCCGATCCGGACTTCCCGCTGACCAACAGCCTGCTGACCCGCCGCGAGCGGGTGGAGGTGGTCGAGGCGCGCTTGAGCCAGGGTTGCTCGCCTCTGAACTATGATGTGGACGACCCCGGCAAGTGCCGTCCGGGGGAATATCCCCTTTTCGACCGCCCGCCCCTGATTGCCCGCCTGCGCATCAGCGGCGCATGGGCCGGCGACCCTGTTGAACTATGGCTCATCAATAACCACTGGAAGAGTAAGGCAGGCGACGAAACCGCCAATGCGATTCGCCGCCTGGCCCAAGCGCAGCATGTGGCCGCCGAGGTCCAAGCGCTGCACCTCTGGTGGCCGGGGATGCCGGTGATCGTGCTGGGCGATCTCAACGACTTCTACGGCTCGGCCCCGGTGGAGGCGCTGCGCGGCGGCGTGGAGCCGCCCTTGCTCCATACCTTTGATTACTTGCCCAGGCTGGACCGCTACACCTATCTCTTTAGCGGTGTGGCCCAGGCGCTTGACCATCTGCTCGTCACGCCGGACCTGACCCCCCAGATCGCCGAGGTGCGTATTCTCCATGTCCATGCAGACTTCCCCGAAGGCGGCGAAGCCATTCCGCCCACCGACCATGACCCGCTGCTCCTGCGCCTCCGCCCGCACGGTGGGGTGACGGCGGGCGGCGCGCTGGGCATCGGCGGCATTCAGGTGGACGCTATAGACGCGAGCGGCGCAGTGGCAGCCAGCGCCATGACCGACCCCGCCGGCGAGTATCGCCTCTGGGACCTGCCGCTCGCCCCGCTGACCCTGCGCTTTACCTCCTGGCCCGGTGTGACGCTGGAGCCGGCGGAGATCGCGTGGACGCCAACGCCCGGCCATCAGACCGCGCCCGCACCCCAGGTGCGCCACCAGACTGCCGAGGCCGCCGCGCTCCTGGCCGTGATTACACCCGACCTCATGCCGTCTGACTTTATCTCGTCTGACTTTATCTCGTCTGGCTTTATCTCGTCCGACCCCGGTTCGCCCGACCTTGCCGGGTGGTCGCCGCCTGCCGGCCGCCGCGGCGCCCGTTGAGCCACCCCTTGGTTGCAGCGAGGAATTTGTCATGAAGCATGTCTATCTGACCTGGTACGAGCTGGAAGAACTGATCACCAAGCTGGTCTTCAAGCTCAACACCCCCTACGACCTTATTCTCGCCATCACGCGCGGCGGCATTATTCCCGGCGGGATGATCGCCGAGGCCCTAAATATGAAAGATGTGCTGACCGCGGCCGTCCTCTTTCCCGAAGACCCCGGCCAGCGCACCAAGTTGAGCTGGCCTCGCTTTCTTCAGTTCCCCAACGATTCGCTGCTGGAAGGACGGAAAGTGCTGGTCGTGGATAACCTCTGGTATCAGGGGCGCACCATCATGGCCGTCAAGGGGCGTATTGAAAGCGCGGGCGGTTTTCCGGAGCTGGCCGTCATTCACTGGAAGCAAAAGAGCAGCTACTTTCCGGAGGACGAGCCGGATTACTACGCCGAGATCACCGAAGACTTCATCCACTATCCCTGGCAGCGCATTGACGACTCCGACTACCGCATCCTGGCCCATCCGGTGCTGCCGCTATCGTAACGAGCCATGACCGATTCGCTATGACCGATCCGAGAACCCTGACAGCCCATGACCCGCCGGCGGCGCGCATGCCCGAAATCCTGCGCCTGCTCCACGCCGAATATCCCGACGCCCAATGCGAGCTGAACTTCAGCAACCCGCTGGAGCTGTTGGTCGCCACCATCCTGTCGGCCCAATGCACCGACGAGCGGGTGAACCAGGTGACGCCCACCCTCTTTGCCCGCTATCCCGATGCCCGCGCGCTGGCCGAAGCCGATACAGCCGAGCTGGAAAGCATCATCCACTCCACCGGCTTCTACCGCAACAAGGCCAAGAACATCCAAAACGCGGCCCGGCGCCTGGTCGAGGTCTATGACGGCCAGGTGCCCGCCGACATGCAGGAGCTGTTGACGCTGGCCGGGGTGGCGCGCAAAACCGCCA
>DATLZJ010000671.1:0-12476 GCA_035574055.1 Caldilineaceae bacterium | reverse complement strand
AGGAGCGACCCGCACACGCCCGCTCCACATCAAATTCCAACGCGCCTGTTGCATGCAGCCACTGTACCCGCTCCGGCGCGACCGTCGGCAGATGGGGATACTGCCGCCCCCGCGTCGTATCCAACACATCCAGATCGAAGTCGAAATGATTGCTTAACAATGTCACCGTTTGCTCCAGAGCGGAGCGGCGCCGGGCGTCCCAAAACAACAAGACTCGCATAGACTGTCCCCTATACTGTGTACTCCATTCCGGCAGCCATGCCAGGATAGGGAGCCTCCGGCCCATTTACACAAGCAGTAAGAGCAGCGGAATCCCCACCGTAAACAATACGAAGATAGCCAGGCTGCGATTGTCGGCCAGGATGAGCTGTAACAGACGATTGATTAGCCGCTGGTAGGGCAGATAACCAAACGCCAGAATCAAGAGCGAGAAAAAGCTGACCGCGGTCACCTCCACTAAGACAATCGTGAAGGCGCGTGGCGAACTCAACAATAATGATGCAAAGAGTGTGTCCACAAAGGTTGTAATATTGGCTCCCATAATATAGGGAAGAATATTCTCACGCCGAATGTAGCCCCGCGTCGCCAACGGAACCAGCAAGGTCAAAGAGACCGAGACGGAGAGCGTAACGCTGGTGAAGAGGGCGCCTACGGCAAACATCACCCAGGGTCGGTAGATGGCATTCGCGAGATTGCCAAAGGCGGAGCCTTCGGCGTCAATTTGGGGCAGCACCATATCAAAGAGACGAAAAGCGCCAAGCAGAATACCAACGCCCACCAGAAAGACGCCCCAATAGGGCAGCCAGCTCTCGAGCAGAGCGATGACCGGCCCAGATGCAAGATCGATCAACGATTCCAGCGCTGCGGGCGTCCCAAAGCGGACACCGTCAAACCAGCCATTGGTCAAGATCACATAGCCCAGGATCAGCGCGGGCACATAGATGCTGGTTGTAACCAGAAAGGCCAGCACGCCGACCGCGATGCTGGCCACGCGACGATGGCCGCGTAGGTGGTAGAGAAATCCAACAAAGAGTACGACAAAGGAGGCTCCCAAGCGCGAGCCGGTCATGATGCCCAAGGCCAGGATATCGCCGATGACGCCGCTGCTGAACAGGCTCAGCGCAATGGCGGCCACCGGCGAGCCGCTTAGGACCAGGTAGGCGCCGATCCAGCCAAAGCCGACCGCCTGGCGCAGAGACTCAACCTCCAAACGGGCCAACAGCGGTGCAAGCCCGCGCGCGCCCGACTTTAACGCCTCTAACGCCAACACAAAGAGGGCCACACCGGCGCACGCCAAGATGGCCCTCGGCAGATGGTCGCGGGCTACGCGCATTGCGCTGTCCTATTGTTCTGCTGGGATCAAGAGAGTTTGTTGGCTGGTATTAGCTGCCGCCCAGGCGCGGGTGCCATCGTCCAGCTCCACTTGCCACCAGACGATGGTGTCGGATTCGCCTTGGGTCATGTACGGGCCGTCAATGATCCTTGCCTCCTGACCATCGCTCATTGCGCCGACGACAACCCCGGCATCTGCGCCCGGTTCACTACGCAACGCCAGTTGTAGACCAGGGACGATGGCTACCCGCATCCCGATGCGGAGGTCCGCGCGAGCGTTGCGGCTTGGGGGTAAGTCTGCGCCGGATAAAGCAGGGGCGTTCTCGGCTGCCGGCGGAGCCGCGCCCGACGCCTCGTCCACCGCCAGGTCGACGGTGGCTGCCCCTTCCCCGGCGAGGTCGCCCGCGACTGGCGTCTCGCTGGCGCTGGCGACCTCGCCGCCATCGGGCCGGGAGAAGGCAAGCGCCAGCCAAATCAGGCCGGCGATGGCAACCATGACCAACCCGCCTAGCGCATAGGGCTGCCACCGCACCGTCGCCGGCTCCAGACTCCGCTCACTCGGCGGCGGAAGCCGTACATCCATCGCCTCTCGCAGCTGTTGGGTTTCAAGAATACGCAGCGGCACCGGCTCACCGCCCACATAATGTTCCTGTAAGACCAGACGAGACTGGCGCACCGCCGCTTCCTGCACATGGCTGGGCAGGTCATCATAGAGGTGCAGCTCGGCCCGCACCGGCTGCCCCCTGCCGTCCAATAGCACCAGCAGACCGGCGATGGGCCAAGCTTGAATATCCGTGATATTGTAGTAGTGCGCGTCAATGGGCTGGAAGTGTTGGCTGGCGCCGGGCCGGGCCAGCCCCGTGCGCACCATTGGGGAGAACTCGCTTGTCGCCATAGTTGTCCTCACTACCCACGACAAAGACCGGTTACACGGCTATCTATACGGCAGCTAATAGGCGCCGAGCTCCAGCAGGCGGTCATCATCAATGCCGAAGTGGTGCGCGATCTCATGCAACACCGTCCTTCGAACTTGGCTGCGAATCGCCTCCTCGTCGAATGGCGGGCAGACGCGGAGGATCGGCCCACGAAAGATGGTGATCTTGTCGGGTGGGACAAGCCCATAGGCATGGTTGCGCGCGGTCAGGGGCACGCCTTCGTAGAGGCCCAACAGCAGATGGCCCGGCTCCGTCCCTGCGCTTTCCAACTGGCTGCGCGTCGGCCACTCTTCGACCGTCACCACCAGGTTGTCAATCACATCCCAGAAGCTATCGGGGATGCTCTCCAGCGCCTCCTCGACCAGTTCCTCAAACCGCTCGCGCGAGACGCGCGGCTGCTGACCAATCATTATCCGCCTGATCCTCCCTACGACCTCCCCAGAGCTGTACTTTGCCAGAGCTATACCTCGCCAAGCTATACCTCGCCAGAGCTAAGTCTCTCCAGAGTTGGGCCTCATTGTATCATAGTTCCATCACTTCAACACCCCTGGTTTTGGCCGCCCGCGGCGCTGGTGCAGAAGACCCCGCCGGCTGTGTCGCAATGCACGCGCCCGATGCGAAGATAATGACTAGCGGCGCAACGCTCAATCGTCTATAATCGCAATCACCTATTTTTGTTTGCCGTTATTCGTTACCAAGCGCCGTTGCCATTCGTATTGTTTCGTATATCGCGCTTGTCCGATCGTTCCATAAATCGCTTGCCCACATGATGCCTCCATCCACCCCTGCGGGCGATTCGCCCTTTAGCGACCGGTATTCAACGTGTATAGGGTGGCTGCTGCTCTGGCTGCTGGTCTGGACGTTGCGGCCGCCCAATGTTTCGGCCCAGAGTGTCCCTGCCGCCGGGGCCGGTCACCACCCCGACCGGCTCATGATCGGCCTGGCGCCCGGTGTTACCCCCGATATGGCCGCCGCCGAGACAGCCGCCCTTGGCTGGGAGGTCACACGAGTCTGGCCGGAGCTGGCGCTGATTGAGGTCACCGCGCAACCACGGGCTGCACAGGCAACAGCGCCCCAAGCCGCCGATCTTGCCGCAGCCTCCCAGGCGCTTCTCGCCCACTCCCCCCTCTTTCGCTACGTGGACCTGGACTACCAGGTTCAGATCGCCCAGACGGATAGCCCGACGCAGGCAGCGACTGCCCCCAATGATCCACTGCTGCCGGATCAATGGGCCTTTCCACTCATCGGCGCAGAGGCCGCCTGGGGTCTCAGCATCGGCGATGAGCGTGTCGCCATTGCCGTCCTAGATACCGGCTATGACACCAGCCATGCCGACCTGCAAGCCAGCCATCTGTGGGTCAATCCTGCCGAGCAGAGCGGCGCCGCCGGCTATGACGACGACGGGAACGGCTATGTGGACGACCTGCATGGCTGGGACTGGGTCGAAAACGACAACGAGGCGCGCGATCTTCATGGTCATGGCACCCATGTCTTTGGCATCATCGCTGCGGGCGTTTCCAACGGCATCGGCGTCACCGGCTATGGCCGCAACCTCAGCGTCGCGCCGCTGCGCGTGTTGGACCAGTCCGGCACAGGCTATATCAGCGACTTGGTAGACGCCCTCGAATACGCCCGCGCCAAAGGCTTCCGCATCGCCAACCTAAGCCTCACCGTCAGCATTGACTCGCCTGCCCTCAAGGATGCGGTCACCGCTGCCCGCGACGCCGGCATCTTGGTGGTCGCTGCAGCCGGCAATACCCGCAGCACAGTTCTCTGGCCTGCCGCCTATCCGGAGACGGTAGCGGTCGCCGCCACCACCAATACCGACGAGCACGCCGACTTCAGCAACTACGGCAGCGCCATTGACATTGCTGCGCCCGGCAGCTCGATCTTGAGCACCTACCACGGCAACACCTACCGCCACCAGAGCGGCACCAGCATGGCCGGGCCTCATGTCAGCGTCTTGGCGGGTTTGATCTGGAGCTTACACCCGGACTGGGATGCCTCTCAGGTGATGGAAGCCATCACAGCCACCGCGATTGACGTCAATGCGGCAAGCGCCCCTGGATGGGACAGCTATTTGGGCGCCGGGCGGATTGATATGTATGGCGCACTCTTCGAGGCGTCCGGCGGCATCAACCTTCGGCCCGTCGGTGAGACGCCAACTTTTGCGGTGAGCGGCGCAGCCGTGACGGTCCCGCTCCAGGCGAGCGTTCCGGTGGACGGCGCGGATACGCCCCTCCAGGGCGCAATCGTTACCTATCAGCTCGTCAATGAGGCGGATGGGCTGCCTGTTGGGGTCAGAGGAACGGCGGCCACCGACCCCAATGGCCGCGCTGACCTGACGTTCAACACACCGGAAGGGTCCGGCGCCTATCAACTGCTCGCTCAGATAGGCAAATCGCTGGTCGAACTGCCGATGACCATCCACTCGCACCCGGTCAGCGTGAGCCTGAGCATCAGCGAGACGGCCGTTGCTGTGGGTGGGGCGCCCATTGACTTTCAAGTGCAGGTGTATGGACCTGACGGTGTGACCGAGACGGCGCCGCTGCCTATCCTGCTTTCCACCACGCTGGGCGGCTTTGCGGATGGCACACCCACCGGGTCCAAGGAGCTACGCGTCCAAGTGACGAATGGAGTCTACCAGGGCCAGTTCATTCCGGGCGTCGTGGCCGGGACGACGCCGATCACGGCCAGCATCGGCGCTTCGGTTGCCCACCAGCAGGTTGTCATCATACCCGGCCCTCCGGCCACGATCATCGGCCCCAACCCCAACAACCCGGCGATCAATGTCGCCATGAATGTCCTCAAGCTCAACTTCTTGGTGCAGGATGCCTACGGCAATGCGGTAGCCGATGGCGTCCAGGTCTTGTTTGCTGCATCGGAGGGCGAGCTGACGCCGGCCAGCGCCATGACCGCCGGCGGCGCGGTGGAGACGACGCTTACAGTCGCCGAGGGGCGCACAGGGACGGTGCGCGTCACCGCTTCGGTGCCGGATGCCGGGCTTGAGACGGCGGTGGACGTACAGATCACCGCGCGGCTCTACTTCCCCATCATACCGCGTACCCCAGGCGCAAGTCCTGAATAGCAAACGGCGCGCATTGCCTCTGCCGGAGATGCCCCGGCTTGGCGCTAGGCCAGGGAGCCGAGGAGCTGCGTCAACACCATGATCGCAAAGAAGGCGATGATGATCGAGATGTCAATCACCCCGCCGAGCGGCGGCACCAGCTTGCGAATCGGGTCCAACACCGGCTCGGTCAGGCGATAGAGCGCCTGCACCGCCGGGTGATAGGGGTCCAGATTGGGGATCCAGCTCACTAGCGCCCTCGCCAGCAGCACATAACTGTATAGTTGTAATAGAATAATCAGCAGGCCAATAATCAACCCTTAGTTCTCCCCTCGTTGGCTGTAGATAGCGCCTAATTCTTGGCTGCGCCGGTAGGCGGCCTCCACGGCGCGGACCAGAGCCGCACGCACACCGGCGGCCTCCAGCTCGAACAACCCGGCGGCGGTCGTGCCGGCAGGGCTGGTCACGCGGTTCTTCAGCTCCGCCGGGTGCAGACCGGTCGCCCGCACCATTGCCACCGTCCCCTCCACGGTTTCAAGGACAATCTTTTGCGCGTCGGGCCGGCTAAAGCCAATATGCACCCCCGCGTCGATCAATGCCTCTAGCAGCAAAAGCACAAAACCGGGTCCGGAGCCGTTGAGACCGGTTGCCATATCCAGGTAATGCTCATCCTCGACGACGATCTGCTCACCGAGCGCCTCTAGAATGGCCCTGGCCTGCTCACGCTGCTCCGGCGAGACGGCCGGCGTCGCCATCCAGACGGTAATACCCTTGCCTACCTGAGCGGGCGTATTGGGCATTGTACGTACAATACGTTGGTGACCCAACCCTTGTTGCAGGGCGTGGATGGGCGCGCCGGCGATGATGCTCAAGACCAGACTGTCGGCGGGGATATGGCCCTGCAACTGGGCCGATACCTTGCCCAGCACCTGGGGCTTGATGCTCAACACCACAATATCGGCGTTGCGGACAGCCGTCAGGTTATCATCCGTCGTCGCCACACCAAACTGGCCGGCCACCTTTTCTCGCTGGGCTGCCACGGGATCGCTGGCGATGATCTGCTCCGGCGGGAGTAACTTTCGGGAGAGCATCCCCTTGATCATCGCTTCGCCCATCGCGCCGCTGCCGATAAAGGCAATCCGCTTATTGGTCAACATCGTCCACCGTCGCTTCTTTTCCCGTCTTGGAATTGCCGAGCTTGCTCCTGGATCAGGCCCGGCACGGGGCAGCACAGCCGCTGCGCTTACCCAGGCCGAGGCCCAAAGATGGCCGAGCCGACGCGCACCAATGTTGCGCCTTCTTCGACCGCGATCTCGAAATCGTTGGTCATCCCCATAGACAGCTCCGGCCAGTCCAAGCCAGCGTGAGCTGCCATGATTTGGTCCCGCAAGAGGCGCAGCTTGCGAAAGACCGGCCGCGCCGCCTCTGCCTGCTCGACCAGCGGCGCCATCGTCATCAACCCCTGTACCCGAATGCCGGGCAGCGCCGCCAGCTCGGCCGCCTGGCCCAAAAGCTCATCAGCGGCGAAGCCATGTTTGCTCGCTTCGCCGCTGATATTGACCTCCAGCAGCACGTCCATGACTTTGCCTGCAGCCATTGCGTCCCGGCTCAGGCGGGCGGCGATCTTCATCCGGTCCACCGAGTGGATCAACACAAACGGCCCGATGGCCTGGCCCGTCTTGCGGCTTTGGATGGTGCCGATCAGATGCCAGCGGATCCCGTCCAGCCCCCGCTGCTCGGCCTCCGCCACCTTGGGCCAAAGTTCCTCCAGCCGGTTCTCCCCAAAGTCCCGCTGGCCGGCCTCATAGGCCGCCTCAATCGCGGCCAGCGGTTGTGTCTTGCTCACGGCGACCAGTAACACGTCGCCGGGCGAGCGTCCCACCCGCCGGGCAGCGACGGCAATGCGCCGCCGCACCCCCTCCAGGTTCGCCTGGATGACCGCAGGCGGAACGGTCATCTCCACGCCTTCAACCATGTCGCTCACACTTCCCAGCTATGCCGCATTACCTGGCTGTGCACCGGGCGACACATCCGCCCGGCGCGCGCCTAGCGGTCCATTGTACCAGCGGGCTTCAGCCCTGTAAAGACGCTCACAGGCGACCGGGCATTTCTTTTCAAGATAGGCTTCTTCCCAGCTTTGGCGTTGGGCTTGCTCTCAACAGTCCAGGTCGCGCACCAGGCTCGGCACATAGAGGCGCAGATCGCCTGCATCGAAAGAGTGCGGCGCTGGTGGCGCCGCCGCAAAGTAGACAGTGGCCGGCTCGCTCCACACGCCGGGGTAACGGTGATTGGGCGCAACGCCGCCCGAACCGTCGGGCTGCTCGGCCCGCGCCCGCACCCGGAACTGGTAGCTGGTTTCGACACACTTGGCGGTAAAGACGCGACTCGATCGGTCGCGCTCGCCGATCACCCAGTCGCGCCACTCACCGGCATCGTCGCCGTCAGGCTCGCGGCCAACATGGCGCGTCTGCACGTCAAAGAGCAGCGCATAGGTGCCGCCGATGGCTTCCACATCGGCGGACTGCAAGCCCGTCCACGTCACCGTCACCTGGCCGCCGGCCTCCACCCGCGCCGGCAGCGGCCCAAGCGCAGCCACCGGCGCGCGCACTAAGCTGAACTCGTCCATGAAGCCCTTGTTGCCCCGCAACTGGAAGGGGCTGGTCATACGGGCAAAGACGGTGATGGTCGGCGCCAGAGCGCGCACCCCCAGGCGCAGGTTCTGCCATCCTTCATAGCCAGGGTCAGCGAAATTCCTCCGGTTCTCCTCCCAGATCACAGAGCCGGCATCCGGGTCCACGCCGCCGAGCGGATCAATGCCGATGGCCTTCGCAATGTAGATGCCCTCGGGACAGGTGCGGCTGCCTGGCGGGTCCTCACAGGTTGTGACCATCCACCCACTCAAGCTGTAAGTCCCGCCCACCGTCGCGGAGATCGGCTGGTAGAGAACGATGTCGAAGGGCTTGCCCGGTTCGGGCAGGGTCTCGATATCCTGCGAGCGCACCACTAGGCTGTCGTAGCCGCCGCCGAAGGTGCGTTCGATAAAGACCGACTCCGACCGGTTGCACTCGCGCGCATAGGTCAACCGGGTACTGCCCACCGTAGGCGCGCCCTGCACATAAAGCACCGTCCAGCCATTGGGGATGGTGGTCTCCTTGCCGATGGGGTTAACGCCCGGCGTAAAGCCTAGCTCGCACTCCATGCGCCCGTTGATCAAGACAGGCGCGACCGGCGGAATTGTCCAGTGGGATTGGCCGTGCGCCTCATGCCCTCCCCAAAGCGCGGCGGCAGCCAGCAACGCCCAAAGGCCAATCCATCCTCGACCGGGAAATCGGCCCATCCACTGTCTCATCGCTTGTCTCTTCCGTGCGCTGTTGATACCGAATTGGAATTAGGATTCAGGGTCCAGCCAGGCGATCAGGGCAAAAAGCCCGCATCGCCCCTGCTCCGCCCGGTGGCTAAAGAAGTCGTCGGTACGTTGAGCCGTATCAATCCCGCTGACCTCGATCTGGCGCGGCGGCACCCCTGCCTCCTGAAGCTGCACCACATTGGCCTGCCAAAGATTGAGATAGGGCCGCGCCTCCTGCCCATCAGGATAGGCGAGCAGTTCATCCGCCTGCGGTAGCTTGAGCCGCACCAGGTCCGCCACCTCTGGGCCGATCTGATAGCTGGCCGGGCCGATGCTCGGGCCGATGGCGGCCAGCACACTTGCCGGGGCGACGCCATAAGCGGCCTGCATTGCCCAAAGCGTCGCGACGGCCGCCCCGTTGACCGTACCGCGCCACCCGGCATGGCAGATGCCCAGCGCCCGCCGCTCCGGGTCATATAGGACGAGCGGTACACAGTCGGCAAAGACCAGACCCAAAGGCAGCCCCGGCGCATCGGTGATCAGCGCGTCGGCTCCCTCTTGTATCTGGCCGGCATCGTTCCAGTCTACCTTAGCGACGGCCGTCCCATGGACCTGCCGGCAAGTGACCAGGTGCTCGCGCGCCAGCCCCAGCGCCTCGGCCAGCCGCTCCCAGTTGGCGCGCACTCGCTCCGGCGTATCCCCCCGCTTCACGCTGAAATTGAGGCTGTTCCAGGGCGACGGGCTGACGCCGCCATGACGGGTGCTGACATGCGCATGGAGCGCCTGCCCCTGGAACGAATCGAAAGTATAGGTGATGACGCCGTTGGCGTGGCCGCGTCGCTCCATCAGACCAGCTCAATTGGCGCGAGAGGGGTCGCTGCGCCGGCGTGCTGTGCAAGCTTGAGGCGGCTCCACGGCTGCCAATCCTGCGCGCGCCAAGGGCCGCCTTTGGCCGCCGGAACAGGCCGGTTGGCATTGTCGCCATAGCGGAAGGCCCAGGCCGGGTCGCACGCCCGGCAAGCGAGGCAGCCTGCACTGTCGGGAGGGCAGCTTAAGCCCGTCTCGTTGCGCGCCGCCAGCCTTAGCTCATAGTGGAAATAGTTCTCACTCACCCCGCTCTGCACCACGTCCCACGGCAAGGGCGAACCGATCTCCCATGCGCCCACATAGTGCTCCTTCTCCAGCCCAAGCTCTTTCATGGTCTCGAAGAACGCACGCACCGATAGCCCACCGGAGGGGATCGCCAACAACACCTCGGCCAGCCGCCGGTCGCCCCGGCTTAACACCGCCTGAACCTCGGCCCAGTCCGGCGCATCAGCCCGCACCTCGATCCCATGCCGCGCCAGCGCGCTGTAGATGGTCTTCTGGCGTTTGCGCAACAGAGCGACCGGGGCCATCGCCTCCCACTGGAAGGGCGTATGGGCCTTGGGCACAAAGGGGGTAGCGTTGATGGCGATGCGCCGCTTGAAGCGTTTACGCGCGGCCAGCGTAAAGTCAATCAATGCCTGAATATCGTCCTCGGTCTCAGTGGGGTGCCCGACCATGAAATAGAGCTTGAGCTGCGGAAAGTTGAACTCCTGGGCCAGGGAGATGGCCTGCATCATCTGCTCTTCGGTCTGGGTCTTGTTGATGACGTTGCGCAGCCGCTGGCTGCCTGCCTCCGGCGCGACGGTCAAGGTCTGTGCGCCGGTTTCGGCCATGGCGCGGATGAGCGGCACGCTGATCGGATCCATCCGCATCGAGCTGGCCGAAATGGACGCGCCCATGCGCTGTAGCTCAACCGCCAGCTCGTCAATCTGGGTATGGTCGCTCACCGCCGCGCTGACCAGCCCCACCTTGCGATGGCCCGCGGCCAGGGCGCGTTCAGCCGAAGCCAGCAGCCGCTCCAGCGGTTGCTCGCGCGCCGGACGGTAGACATAGCCCGCCAGGCAAAAGCGACAGCCCCGCCCACAGCCGCGTGCGATCTCCATGAGATGCATGTTGCTGAACTCGGTGTCGGCGGTGTACAGCCGGCTGGTTGTGTCGTATTCTACAAGATTGCGCACCCAAAGCCGCTCCACCCGGCGAAAGCCGGGGTGGGCGCGGTTGGAGGGGCGCAAGCTAGGCACATACCAACCGGGCGTTGCATCGAGCCGGGCCAAGAGCGCCTCCGGCTCGTCCAGCCCCTCCCGGCAGAGGGCCAGGAAGTGGGGAACCGCCTCCTCGCCCTCGCCGATCAGGATGGCGTCAAAGAAGGGGGCGACCGGCTCCGGGTTCATGGTGACGCCCGGCCCGCCGGCGATCAGCAGCGGCCAGGGCCGGCCATCCCACTGGCGCGTCGCCCGGCGCTCTTCGGCCAAGGGTGGAATCTTGGCCTGGCGTAACAATTCCACCACATGAAAGTAATCCATCTCCCAGGAGATGGTAAAGGCCCAAATATCAAACTCGCTGGCAGCCCGCGCGCTTTCCAGGGACAAAAGAGGCCGCTCCGCTTGGGCAGCCCCTTTTTCCCAGAAGATGCGCTCACAGACCACATCCTCGGCGCGGTTGAAGAGCGCATAGAGCAACTGGAGGGCAAGGCTGCTCATGCCCACGTAATAGGTATTGGGCATGGTCAGCGCGACCGCCAGCCGGCCGCCCCAGTCTTTATAGATCGCGCCCTGCTCGTCCGGCTGCGCGCTGCGCACGGCCTGACTGCGAGGGCTACCGTCATTGCGGTGTCTTGCGTTCGGCATAAACCTCAACGTATCACAGAATCTTCACCTGCCATAGTATAGCACAGATGTTTAATACCAGGGCATGTACGGCAAGAAACGACTGAGCATCCTAACCGGGGACTTGCCGCATGAGAAAGGACGGATCGCTGCTTCGTCAGGTTATGATCCGTCCAGTGATGACTAGAGCCAGCCGCGCAGCCGGTAGACGACGGTCCCGATGTACTCTTTGAGCGCGCGGGTGGACAACTCGAGCGATTCGGCGCTGGGGAGCAGCGCCAGCAGCCGCCCGCCCACCCCCACATCGGCCCCCTGGCCTTCCGGCGTCCACGTCACCAGAAAGTCCGCCGGCGCCGGGATCACCTCGAACCCCTGGCGCTCGAAAATCGAGACCGAGCGCGGCATATGGAGGGCCGACGTGACGAGCAAAATCCGGCGGATGCCGCGCTCGTCCAATAGCTCGCGCACAAAGACGGCATTCTCGTAAGTATTGCGCGAGCGATCCTCCTGAAGGATCGCCTCACCCGGCACGCCCAACCGTTCCAGGAGTTGCTGCATGGCCTCGGCTTCGGGCACGGTCGAGCCAAGGAACTCAATGAAGCCCCCGCTGACCACCACCAGCGGCGCTTTGCCCGCCTGGTAGAGCTGCGCCGCATAGACCATGCGGTCGCCGGCCTCGTTCATCTCCGAGGCGGGTCGCGGCGGCAGAGCCGGCCGGGTGCCGCCGCCCAACAGCACAATCGCCTCTGCTTGAGGCAGCTCCCCTGCCGGCAGATAGCGCCACTCCAGGCTCCGCACCAACAGATGGGCCACCGGCTGGTTGCTGAACAGCAGCAACAGAGCGAGCGCCGCAGCCGCCAGCCCCCGCTGCCAGCGAGGTCGCCGCACGACCAGCGCCGCGACCAATAGCAGCGAGGCCAGGCCCAACGGATAGATAAAGAGTGGGAGCAGCTTGGAGAGAAAGAGGAACATGGGTCGCTAGGCGGCGAAGCGCCGCTGCTGGAAGCGCCCGGCCACGACGCCCATATAGGACTCATCCTGCACGATGACCTGGCCGCGCAGCAGCACCGTGCGCGGCCAGCCCTGCACGGTCATCCCGTCGT
>DATLZJ010000670.1:0-8348 GCA_035574055.1 Caldilineaceae bacterium | reverse complement strand
GGTGTGGCGCTCCGGCGGGACGAGAGTCGCCGCCACCCTAAGCACTTGCGCCAGCGGGTCCCCTTGCGCCGCCAATGGTGGAATGACGCGGCGCAGACCGTGAAGGTAGGCGACATCGCCGGCCAGGCGCATCAGCGCGGTCTCCCGCTCGCGCGTTGGATTGCCAAGGCGCGGGATCATGAGCTGGAGGCGGCGCTGCTTGAGCAGTCGCGCCAAGAGCCGCAACGTTTGTAGCTCCTCATCCCCGTCTGACCCTTCGGCCAGCGACGGGAGAATCTGATCGCTGCCGAGGTCGCCGCTACAGAGTAGACCCAGCGCCGGCAGATGGACCACGGCCCGGCGGCGTTGGGTGTGAATGTCTATAAAATGTTCACCCACGCGAATATGCGCGGCGCCGCCTGGCTGCGTCTGAAGCAAAGGTAGGCCGACCGGCAGCGGCTCACCGGTAAAGAGGATGGCGGCCGGGCCATCCAGCCGGAAGCGGCTGGCAATGTCCAACGGCGGGTCCACGATCAACAGTTGGTCCTGGCCGCTTGGGTCGCCTGTGGGCGAGGCGCGCCCCAGGATAAACAGGCTATTGGCCGGCGGCTCCCCCTCGCTAAACAACTCGACGTGGGGGTAGAGTTGGAGGATTTTTGTTTGGCCGCGCGCCTCGCCGGGGTTGAGCAGGATAGGGCCGGATGAAGTCATGCCGGTTTTTGCTCGGCGGAGCCGGGCGCTGGCCGATCCGTCAAGGCAGCGAGCAGCGGCGCCAACTCGGCGGGCAGATCGGCGACCACTACCTCTCCGGAGGGGAGAATATAGATTTCCGTCTCGACCGGCAGCGGCGCGCCTTCCGGCCAGCTATCTGCCGGCAGATCATTCGCCGGCGGCAATTTGGAGCTGGACATCGGGGTCTTGCTGGTAATATTCGGCGGTGCGCTGCGCTTCTTCTACCTTGCCAAGCTGTTCCAGCAGCGCGCTGATGCTTTCGCAGGCGCTGCCCTTCACGCCTTTGATGGTGTACTCGATCTTGCCATCGGGCAGGATGGCGATCTCTATCTCCTCGCGATTCATCGGCGCTCCCCTTCCTAGCTCCAGCGTCGCACGGTCAGGCGGATGACCTGGTCGTGTCCGGTGGACTCCTCGACCAGGTCAAAGCCGGCCTTGGCAGTCTCCTGCAAGACTGAATGGTAGGCATAACGCTGCTGGAGGCGCGCCATCAGCGGGCGGATCACAGCGAGCTGCATATCATCGCCGATCAGCTCATAGCTCCCCCCCTCAGTCTCGCGCAGGCCAAAGCTGGCGCCTCGCTGCTGGACGACCAGCGGCACCTTCCCCACGAAGCCGCTAAAGAGATGCGTGTAGACAGCATTCTCCTTGTAGTCGAGCTTCAGGTCTTCCAGCGCCTTCTTGATCAGCGTTAAATCCCGCAACTGGGTTGAAATCTTGACGAATTTGGACATTGGCCCCTCCTTTTGGGTGATGCCATCCAGTATACCACGGACGCAACCCTTTTGAAGACACTCTTTTCAGCCGGCAGGCTCACGGTAAGCCTCCGCCAGCAGCTCGACCGTATGGCGCACCGGCAGGGGCCGCCCCAGCGCCTCCAGATGGGTACGAATCTGGGTCATGCAGCCGATGTTGCCGGTGACGACTTCCTCGGCGCCTGTGGCGATGATGTTCTCTGCCTTGCGCCGGCCGATGCGGTGGGCCAGTTCCGGCTGCTCCAGATTGTAGGTGCCCGCCGAGCCACAGCATAGCTCCCCCTCCGGAATCTCGACCAGCGCCAGGTTGGGGATAGACGCCAGGAGTCGGCGCGGCGGCTGCGTCACCCGCTGGGCATGGGCGAGGTGACAGGCATCGTGATAGGCCACGGTTCGCTGCACGGGAAGGCCAGGCGGCGGCGCCAGCCCCAGGCTATCGAGAAAGACGGTAATGTCTTGGACACGGGCGGCGAAGGCCGCAGCCTTCTGCTCCAGCGGCGTGCCCGCAAAGAGCAGCCGGTATTCGTGCATTCCTGACCCGCAGCCGGCGGCGTTGGTGATGATGGCCTCTACATCGTCGGGAAAGACAGCCAGGTTGTGGCGCGCCAGGCTGCGGGCAAGAATGGCTTCGCCGCTATGCAGGGCCAGCGAGCCGCAGCAGCCCTGGCCGCGCGGCACAACCACCTCGACGCCGTTGCGCGTGAGCACCTCGACGGTCGCCCGGTTGATCTGGGGGGCTAAGACCTGCTGAACACAGCCGGTCAGCAGCGCGACGCGCGCCCGCCGGGGACCAATCGGCGGGATGACCTCTGGAAACCGCTCGACAGGGGCTACCTCTTCCGGCAGCAGCTCCAGCATCGCGCCCAGTTTTTTGGGCAGCAGACTGCGCAGCGGTTTCACCAGGTTGCCGGCCAACGCCGCCAGGCGAAACCGCTGCGGGTGGGGCAGCGTCTGGTGAATCAACGTGCGTGACAGCGTTTCATCCAGCGCGCGCCGGCGCTGGCCCTCGGCGCGCGCCCGGAAGGGCGCAAGGAGATCGCCATATTCCACACCGGAAGGGCAAGCGGTGACACAGGCCATGCAGCCCAGACAACGGTCAATATAGGGGAGCATCTCGTCGAGCTGTAGCTCACCTTCGAGTGTGCCCTTCATCAGGTAGATGCGCCCGCGCGGGGAGTCCATCTCCTCGCCCAGCACCTTGTAGGTGGGGCAGGCGGAGAGACAGAAGCCGCAGTGAACACATTTTTCAATAGCTTGAACCATCGCCGGCCCCTGTGGGCCAAGCGGCTCTAGCGAAATCGCGTGTTGCATGAAGTTTCGTCGTTGTTCAAGGAACCCGATGGACTTAACAGTAACGGCGCTATTCGATCTGCGGGAAGCGTTGCTCCGGGTCCAGCGCAGCGGTAATCCGGCTCAGGAAGACGCGGTCTTGTGGCGCACCGATCAGGGGGCGCTCGCTCTCCCCACGCAGGACGAGGCCCGCCAGTCCTTGTTCTGCCAGCAACGTTCCAAGCGCCGGTAGCGCGCCGGGCCACGCTACCCAAACCATGCTACCGCCGGCAAGATAGCGGCGGTCTGCACCGGCGCTTGCCAGGGCGGCATCGAGGGGCGCGAGCTGGTGGGGTGAAAGTGGGACCTTCACCAGCGCCCGGTCCGGCTCCACCCAGGTAAAAGCTGCCTGCTCATGCCAATGGGCGGCCTCTGGGTCCCCGGTCAAGCTCTCGCCGTCGCCTAGTAAGTTGCGCAACGTTGCCAGTCGCGCCGGCAGGACGGCGGCAGGGCCGCCGATGCGCACGAACAGATGGTATGCCCCTGGAGCATCGGGCACAAGGTCCAGCGCGATCAGGTCCAGGTGGCTCAGGCGCAGCCGGTCTAGGCTTGCCAGCGCATCGTCCCGCGCGGCGTAGGAGACACGCAGCGTGGCATGGGCGGGCGGGGCCGGAAAGACCTTGAAGCTGACTTCAGCAAGGATGCCCAGCCGTCCCAGGCTGCCCACCATGAGCTTGGGCAGGTCGAAGCCCGCTGCGTTCTTGACGACCTTGCCGCCGCCGCGCACCAGCCGCCCCAGGCCGTCCACCAGACGGACGCCAATAATAAAGTCGCGCAGGCCCCCATAGCGATAGCGCCCGGACCCGCTCAGACCGGCGGCGACCGTCCCGCCAAGGGTCGCACCGGCACGCGCCAGCGGCGGGTCGAAGGGCAAATGCTGGCCGTGGGCGGCCAGCGCCTCCGCGACTTCTTGCAGCGGCGTGCCCGCCAGGGCCGTAATGGTGTACTCGCCTGGGTTATATTCGAGGATACCCGATAGGCCGCGCAGCTCCAGGCATTGCACACCGTCGGGTGGGGTGGACAAGGCCGGTTTGGTGCCGCCCCCACGTGGGAGCAGACGGCCGGCGGCGCGAACACTATCCTGTAGCTCAACAAGGGTAGTGGGCGCCAGCGACGGGTTCGAGAGAGAAGCAGATGGTGCCATCATGGCTCACATGCGAGAGATCACGCCCGCTTGCTCCAGCGGGTGAGGGCTGTGGTGATGAAGCGCGGGGACGTGGCTATCGGGGAACATCTTGCCCCGGTTGGCAAGCTCAAGCGGGTCAATGCTGCGGCGCAGCTCGGCCATGACCTGAAGGTCCGTCGGTGAGAACATGTCGGGCATGTACTGGCGTTTCTCCATACCGACGCCATGCTCGCCGGTGATCGAGCCGCCCAGCTCAATGCACAGGTGGAGAATCTCGCCGGCCAGCGCCTCGGCGCGTTCGAGCGCGCCCGGTTGGCGGCCGTCATAGAGGATCAGGGGATGCAGGTTGCCGTCGCCAGCGTGAAAGACGTTGGCGACGCGCAGGCGATAGGCAGCGCTCAGGCGCTCGATGGCCGCCAGCGCCTCTCCTAAGCGGCTGCGGGGCACCACCCCATCTTGCACAATGTAATCCGGGCTGAGCCGCCCGACCGCGGAAAAGGCCCCCTTTCGCCCCTTCCAGATGCGGGCGCGCTCGGCGTCGTCGCGGGCGATGCGCACCTCCTGAGCGCCGGAGGCGTCAATGACCTTGCGTAGCTCCTCGAACTCGGCGTCTACCTGCACCTGTTCCCCCTCCAGCTCGACGATAAGCAGCGCGGCGGCGTCCTGCGGGTAGCCGGCGTTGACCGAGGCTTCGGCGGCCTCAATCGCCAGCCGGTCCATGATCTCCAACGCGCCCGGCAGTAGACCAGAGGCCACCACTTGCGCCACCGCGTTGCCGGCGGCCTCCAGGCTGGCGTAGGAGGCCAGCACCGTGCGGTAGCTTTCAGGCTTGGGCAACAGGCGCAGCGTGATCTCCAGGGCAATACCGAACAGCCCTTCGCAGCCCACAAAGAAGCCGGTCAGGTCCGGGCCGACCATTTCCAGGCTCTCGCCGCCGAGCTGCACCACAGAGCCGTCGGGCAGGACGGCTTTGATGCCCAAGACGTGGTTGGCGGTCATGCCATATTTGAGGCAGTGGGCGCCGCCGGAGTTGAAGGCGATATTCCCGCCGATGGTGCAGATCAGTTGGCTGGAGGGATCCGGCGCATAGTAAAGGCCATAGCGGGCTGCGGCGCGGGAGACGTCCAGGTTGATGACGCCCGGCTCCACCACGGCGATGCGGGCTGTGGGGTCCAGCTTGAGGATACGGTTGAGCCGGTTGAGGGCGATGACAATGCCATCCTGCACGGGCAGCGAGCCGCCCGACAGGCTGGTGCCGGAGCCACGGGCGACGAAGGGCGTCTGATGGGCGTGACAAAGGCGCACGGCGTCAATGACTTCGGCCTGGCTCTCGGCCAGGAGCACGGCTAGGGGCCGGCTGCGAAAGGCAGTCAGCGCGTCCGACTCATAGGGGGCAAGCTGTGCCGCGCGCGTCAGCAGCCGGTCGGCGGGATAGCGGCGGCTCAACTCGGCAAGGAAGGTGGTGTGGTCCATAAACAATAGGTGAACGGCTATGTCACGGCGCGGCGGCTCGCGCGCCGCATCCATGGTAGCCCAGCGAAGCCGGCGAGGCAATCCTGTGGCAAAGGCAATGCGCCAAAGAGGGGCTGGCGTCTGTTCAGTGCAGCGATGGTCACTTCACGCGGATGAGCCGTCGCGCAGGGC
This sequence comes from Caldilineaceae bacterium, assembly GCA_035574055.1. GTDB lineage: Bacteria > Chloroflexota > Anaerolineae > Caldilineales > Caldilineaceae > QEUY01. Next base: position 2,783 of record DATLZJ010000670.1, on the reverse strand, counting down.
TTATTGAGCTTCTTGAATTAAGCGTTGGGCCTGGCCCAGACAGATAGGGCAGATGGCGACCGCATCGGTCGGGTGGTGAATCTCAATTGCCATCAGCACCACCATCTCGCGGTCCTGGTGGCACTCATCGCAGATGTTGGCAGTGTAGCGGTCGTCGCCGATGATGGCGGTCACGTCGGCTTCGCTGGCATCGGCGGGCAGCGCTTCGAGCTGCGCATAGACTTCCTCCGGTTGGCGCCCGTCCTGGCTTGGAAGCCACTGGCCGCGGCGCGTGTGGGCCAGGCGGTAGCGTTCGGCGACGCTCAGGATTAAGGCGCGTTTGGTAATTAACTCCATCAGGACTCCTTTGCTCTAGGGCAGGCGGCGCGGCGCTCGCAGCCTTCACACACCTACCATTTCCAGCGCATCCAGCAGGCTGCGCTCGATCAGCTCCATCATCTCGTCAATATCATCCTTTTCGGCGATCAGCGCCGGAGCAACGGCGAACCAGGTGGGGTCAATGCGCATGATCAGGCCATTTTGGATCGCCGTCTTTTTGAGCGCGTGGCCCAGTTCCGGGAAGGGGGCCATTGTGCCGGTATCCCGCACCAGCTCCACCCCGCGCAACATGCCCTTGCCGCGCACCTCGCGTACCACCCCATACTGCTTCAACCCCTCCAGCTTGCTCGCGAGGTAGTCGCCGATCTCTTGGGCCTTCTGGTCGAGGCGCTTTTCGGTGATCTCGTCCAGCACAGCCAGCCCCACTGCACAGGCGAGGGGGTTGCCGGCAAAGGTATGGCCGTGGGCAAAGTTGATCTCCTCCTCGACCGGCCCATAGAAGACATCGGCCATCTCTTCGCGCGCGATCATCGCGCCCAGCGGGATCGCGCCGCTGGAGAGTCCTTTGCCGCCGCAGATGATGTCGGGCGTCACGCCAAAGGTCTGGGCGGCGAACATGTTGCCCGTGCGCCCATAGCCGGTGATGATCTCGTCAAAGATCAGCAGCACGTTATAGCGGTCGCAAACTTCGCGAATGATCTGGAAATATTCGTCGGTGGGGGTGATGATGCCGCCGGTATTGCCCACCGGTTCCAGGATAACACCGGCGACCGTCTCCGGGTCTTCCATCAGGATGACATCTTCGATCATGCGCGCGCAGAAGCGGTTGCACTCCTCCCAGGTGGCGAAGCGGTCCCGGTAGTAGGTGGGGGGGAAGACCTTGATGAAGCCCGACGCATGAGGCTCGAAGGGCGTCTTGCGCTTGCCGGTGCCGCTGGCCGCCATCGCGCCGAAGGTGGCGCCGTGATAGCCAAAGTAGCGAGAGACAAACTTGTACTTGCCAGGATGCCCGCTCTGCTTGAAATACTGGCGGGCGAACTTGAGCGCCGCCTCCACCGACTCGGAGCCGCCGCTGAATGGCTTGACATAATTTAGCGTCCCCGGCGCCACCTCGCCCAGCCGCTCCACCAGCTCCAACGCTACGTCAGAGACCGCATGGAGCGGCGGCGCAAAGCTGATCAGCTCCATTTGCCGGCGCATGGCCTCCAGCACGCGCGGATGGCCGTGGCCCAAGACGGCCACGAAAATCCCGCCGATGGCGTCAAAATAGCGTCTGCCGTCGGCGTCCCAATAGTAGAGACCTTCAGCCCGGTTAATCACCAACGGCTGTTCCAGGAATTCGGACGTCTGGCGGTAATCAATGAAGGTGCGCCGGATCAGCCGTTCCCGGCGGGCATCCAATGGCATGGAAATCTCCTCATGCGCAACAGGGTGGAAAGGCTCGCTTCAAGCGGGCTTTGGGTGTAATCAGTTGGTCTCATCGTCGCCGGCGCAAAAGGCTATGGCAACTAGGGCATAGACTTGCGCCACGCGCACCAGCTCGTCCAACGTTACCTGCTCATGCAATGTATGCGCGCCGGCGGCTGCCGGTCCGTGGGTCAGGGCCGGGATGCCCGCCTCACCGGCAAAGATGTTGCCGTCGTCCACAAAGGGCTTAGGCCCCAGGGGCAGCGGGCTGCCTGTCACAGCCGAGTATGCAGCCTGGAAGGCGCGCACCAGCGGGCCTGCCGTGTCAAGGCGGAAGGCATCTCCCGGTAGGTCAAAGGCGACCTCAATCTGGGTGCGCGTCGCTGCCGCCAGCTCATCCAGCAGCCCGCGAAACTCGCCCAGCACAGCCTCCCGCTGTCCCGGCGTTACCCAACGCCTTGTGCCGCTGATATGGCATTCGACCGGCGACTGGTTGAAAATCTCGCCGGCCTGGAATTTGCCGACGAAGACCGAGTCGTGGCCGGCGTAGGGAGCCGTCACGGTGGAGAGCCGCTCGTTGAGCGCCCGCAGCCGCGCCACCAGCTCCGCCCCGGCAGTGATAACATCGGGCGTTTCCGGGTCGCGTAGCACCTCGTGGACAGGCGCGCCCGCGCGGCGGATGGTCACCTCCCAGATCGTCATACCGCGCCCGGCGACGGGCAGCCGGTCGGCCAGATACTCCGGGAGCAGCACGCCATCGCCGCGGTAGCCGGCGCGGATCAGCGCCCGTAGCTGGCGGCGGTCGCCCCAAGGCCCTTCATGGTGGTCATGGGCGGTGAGCAGAATGCCGCCACCCATGGGGAGCGACAGCGCGCGCAGGGTGCGCAGGGCTTCCACAAAGGCGGCAATTCCGCCCTTCATATCGGAGACGCCGGAGCCATAGAGAACGCCGTCTTCAAAGCGAGGCGGCACAAAGGGCAGATGCACCGTGTCTAGGTGGCCGTCGAACTGAAGAATGCGGCCTGGGCGGCCTCTGTGGTAACGCACGGCCACGGCGG
>DATLZJ010000669.1:0-6923 GCA_035574055.1 Caldilineaceae bacterium | reverse complement strand
TCGGCTGTAGCGTTTCTCGGCTGATCGCCGCCCGCTCACTAAACCGGCTTTGAATCTGACGGTAAAGCGAGCGCTCAGGGCAAAAGCCGGCGACCAGATCGGCCAGCGCCGGCGGCAAGAAGGACTGCTGATAGACGATGGGCCTGCCCTCCAGCAGGCGCAGCCGTTCGAGCAGTCCCAAAGGCGTCTCAGGTGATAGACCGAGCAACTGCGCCGCTGCCGGCGCTTGGACCGCGGCCTCTGCCCGGTGCAATACCGTCTGCACTGCAGATGGGTTCATCTCCCCAAAGCTGGCGAGGTGAAGGGCATCGGGATCAAGCCCGCTGTCAGTGACAAAGGTGCCGACGCCATGCTCAAAGCGCACCAGCCCCTCGGCCTCCAGCAGGGCCAATGCCTGGCGGACAGTCATCAGTGCGGTGTGATGCTGCTCGGCCAGTTCTCGTTGGCCGGGCAGCCGGGCGCCGGCCGGAAGCGTACCATCGAGGATGGCGTGACGGAGCTTATCGGCAATGGTGAGATAGCGCATATGGCGCGGCGTATCTAGACTGATGCTCATAAGGGGGCCTTGTGCTATAGAATTCTAGAACACATTGTACACCAGTCCATCCGGCTTGTCAATGGGATATTGGGGCACGGCAACGATACGTGCAGGGGAAAGGCCAGGCACAACTTTTCTGGCGTCCTGTTGATAAGCTTGCCATCATCGCCGCTTTATGTTAATATCGGGCAGAAAGCCAGGCCCACCCCGAGCCGGCTTCCGGCCTGCGTCAAGGCAGGGGAAATTCCCTAGGCTCGCCGTGGGTGATCCCTAATTTACAGCCGCCCCAATCCAGCCCATCATGGAAGAACATCAATGCCAGCATGTGGTTGCGGTTGCAATGGGACAGAGATGGACAAGCAGCGGCCTGCAGGTGAAGCGGCTAAGTCTGCCTCGGGACAGAGCGCCGCTCAGGAAGAAGAAGCGTATCTCGGCCCCTTCTCGATGACTGCTTTGACGTTCGTCCTGGTGCTGGCCTTGACGGCCTTCGCCAATGCAGCGGTCGGAACTGCCGGGGGAGATAGCAACGCCACTGTCTCTGAAGGGAGTGTGGCCGAAGGGGATGCCGTTGATCTCCCCGCGACCGGTGAACTGTCAAGCTCACCCACAGCCGAGCCGTCGCGGGCGCGTGTCAGCGCTATCATGGACCAATATCCCAACGGGACGCTCTTTTCCGTAACGCTGCGCCAGGGCGACGTGGTGGCAGCCATCAAGCAGAACGGCGCCCGGCTCGCCAGGGTCAGCAGCAGCGGCGAAGCGATTGAGCACAGTATCGTGCCCCTATGGCAGATTGCCAGCCTGCAGCCGACTGGTTCAGCCCAGCCCTCGCCGGTTTCCCCTCCATCAGAGCCGGCGCAGCCCACCGCCGCGCCGTCCGGCTTGAGTGCGCCCCCTCTATCGCCGCCCCCGTCTCTTCAACCAAATTCAGCCCAACTCCACCTGAACCAGTCTCTATTCATTCCATAGGCGCGCCGGTTTGTGCAATTTGCACAAAGACCGGTGAGCGAATGTTGGCAATATTGGCGGTGGTTGCCGCTGGCTTCTCACGCTAAAGTATGCGCCATGAAAGCAGGGCGGCAGCCGGTGGAAGCCTGCCGGACAAGGCCGGCGTCCAAGGCTGCCGAGCCAAGTCAACATAGGGCGATAGAGCCGCAGCGTGGAAAGGAGAGTTAAGTATGGAGTTGTTGCTTGCGCTTGGTGGGTTCGTGGCGCTGTTTACCATGTGGGTGGTTGCACCCAAGTATCTGGTCAGGAAGTCCGAATAAGCCCACCTGCGGGTGCTCATCCCCAATTCATACTCCGGTTGCCGAGAGTGGCCCTGGCGCTGAGATCGCAAGGCGCTCCAGCCTTGGGCGAAGCAACCGGAGGTTTTTCTTTTTGAAAGAGCAGGGTATGATGAGGGGCATCGCCGATAGAGGGCAGTTCACCGGCAGCCGGATCATCAACAGCCGCCGTTCCTCACGATGCAGCGCGGCGCAAGCAACCGGATATTTTCATTCACCATCAACCGGCCGACTGGCAGTATGTGGCCGGGGTGGCTTTATCATTTAAGCATTACCCACCACACAGAACAATTATCACACAGAACAACCCACACGAACATTGAGGACAAGGAGTTTTGCAAATGCCGCTCAATTGTAAGACGCCGCAGGATGTAATGGCCGCAATTAGCGAACATGACATCAAGATTGTGGATGTCAAATTCACCGATCTCTATGGTCAGTGGCAGCACTTCTCGCTTCCTGTGGAGCATTTCGACCCGGAGGATGCTTTTGAAAAGGGTTTGGGCTTTGACGGTTCATCCATCCGCGGCTTCAAGAGCATCGAAAGCAGCGATATGAACCTGATCGCAGACCCCACGACTGCCATCATTGACCCGATCTGCCAGGTTCCGACGTTGAGCTTAGTCTGCAATGTCTATGAGCCGATCACCGGCGAGGCCTTTACCCGCGACCCGCGCAACGTGGCCCAAAAGGCCGTTGAGTACCTAAAAGGCTCCGGCATTGCCGACACCATCTATGTAGGGCCGGAGGCAGAGTTCTTTATCTTTGACGAGGTTCACTACCACTCCAGCCAGTTTTCGGCGGGCTACGGCGTAGACTCCGCCGAGGCGCCGTGGAACTCGGCGGCGCCCGGCCTGGGCCATCAGATCGGCTACAAGGGTGGGTACTTCCCGGTTGCGCCCTATGACACCCTGCAGGATATCCGCTCCGAGATGGTGCGGACAATGCTCGACGCGGGGATTGATGTGGAGGTGCATCACCATGAGGTCGCAACCGCCGGCCAGTGTGAAATTGACATGCGCTTCTCGCCGCTGGTGCAGATGGCCGACTGGGTACAGCTCTACAAGTACATCACTAAGAATGTCGCCAAGAAGCACGGCAGGACCGTGACCTTCATGCCCAAGCCCCTCTTCCAGGACAACGGCTCCGGGATGCATACCCACCAGAGCCTTTGGAAGGACGGCCAGCCGCTCTTTGCCGGCGATAAGTACGCCGGGTTGAGCCAGCTTGCCCTCTGGTATATCGGCGGCCTGCTCAAGCACATCAACTCGCTGCTCGCCTTCTGCGCGCCGACCACCAATTCCTACCGGCGCCTGGTGCCCGGCTACGAGGCGCCGGTCGTCGTCGCCTACTCGGCCCGCAACCGCTCGGCAGCCGTGCGCATCCCGGTCTACTCTCAGTCGCCCAAGGCCAAACGCATCGAGTTCCGCTGCCCAGACCCGGCCGCCAACCCCTACCTGGCCTTCGCCGCAATGCTGATGGCCGGTCTGGATGGCATCAAGAACCAGACTGACCCCGGCAACCCTGCCGAAGTGGACCTCTTTGAGGAGGAGACGATGCGCCATGTGCCGACGGTCAAAGGCTCGCTGGATGCCGTGCTGACCGAGCTGGAGAATGACAACGCCTATCTGTTGGAGGGCGGCGTCTTCACCGAGGACTTGATCGAGACCTATATCAGCCACAAGCGCATCGCTGATGTAGATGCCGTGCGTCTGCGCCCGCACCCGCACGAGTATGTGATGTACTACGGCATCTAGGGCAGCTCCCTGAGCGCCGGATGATGCCCTCCGGCCACTGCCCGCAGACGGTGCATGGCAACCATGCAGAACCCGGCGGCCTGGCGCTTGCGCGACAAGGCCGCCGGCCTCTTTATCTCTCCCTGGCGGAGCGGCAACCATCCCCTGAGATTGAGTGAAGCAACCATTGAGTGATAGAATACAGAGGTCTTTCCACATGGAACGATTTATAGATTCGGCGTCCGGCGCGCCGCGCGGGCGCAACTCTGATCTCAGCACAGGAGAATCCTCATTTATGAGCCTCCAGTACGCCGCCGACGAGCTTCAGCGGGTAGATGACGTGATCAAACGCAACGATATTCGCTTCATCCGCCTGCAATTCTCCGACATTGTCGGCATCGCCAAGCATGTCACCATCCCCATCGGCCACTGGGATACCGCCGTCAGCCACGGCGTCTGGTTCGACGGTAGCTCGGTCGAAGGCTTTGCGCGCATTGCCGAGAGCGATATGTACCTGGTGCCGGACCTCAGCACCTTCGCCGTTGTCCCGTGGGAGATGGACCTTTCTACGGCGCGCGTCATCTGTGATGTCTATACACCGGATGGCGAGCCATTTGCCGGCGACCCACGCTTTGTGCTCAAGCGCCAGTTGGAGCGCGCCGCCTCTATGGGGCTGGACTACCAGGTTGGGCCGGAGCTGGAGTTCTTCCTCTTCGAGCGTTACCCCGACGGGCGGTTGACCCCGCTCAAGCCCCACGACCAGGCCGGTTATTTCGATGTAAGCACTGACCTGGCCCATAGCGTGCGCCGGCAGATGGTGGATGCGCTGCAGGCAATGGGGATCAATGTCGAAGCCTCTCACCATGAGGTCGCCATCGGCCAGAGCGAGATTGACTTCGCCTATGGCCCTGCCCTGGTGACCGCAGACAACACTATTACCTTCCGCACCACGTTGAAGGCCATTGCCCAGAAGAACAACCTGCACTGCACCTTTATGCCCAAGCCCATCTCCGGGATCAACGGGTCGGGGATGCATGTCCATCAGAGCTTGTGGGACATCCACACCAAAGACACGGTGATGTACGACGGGGATAATGAGTATGGCTTGAGCGAGACCGCGCTCCAGTTTATTGCCGGCCAGCTTGCCCATGCCCGCGCCATAACCCCCATCATTGCGCCGCTGGTCAACAGCTATAAGCGGCTGGTGCCCGGCTACGAGGCGCCGGTTTACCTCTCCTGGGGGAGGACCAACCGCAGCGCCCTGATCCGCATCCCCCGTATCAGCCGGGGGCGCTACCGCAGCACCCGCTGTGAGCTGCGTTGCCCGGACCCCAGCGCCAACCCCTATCTGGCCTTCGCCGTCATGCTGGCTGCCGGACTGGATGGCATTGAGAAGCGCATGATGCCGCCCAGCCCCGCAGAGGAGGACCTCTACCATGTGGATGGCGCACGCTCCGGGCTGGACACGCTGCCCGGCGATTTGGGCGAGGCGTTGGAGGAGCTACAGCGCGATGAGGTGATCCAGAATGCGCTGGGCCAACACGTCTATGAGCGTTTTGTAGAGGCCAAAACCCAGGAGTGGAACGAGTACCGCATCTATGTGACCCAGTGGGAGCTGGATCGGTATTTGACGATCTATTGAAATCTATTGAATTTGACGGTTTACTGATTTTGACGGTCTACTAATGGCGCGGAAGCCTACTCAAGGTTGTACGTTCAACCGCCTAGCGAGACGCCGACGATGCTGCCGATTGCATAGGTCACTGCCGCAGCCAGCAAGCCAAAGAGGACTTGGCGTAGGCCGGAGTACCAGAGGCTGCGCCCGGTCATCAAGGTGATGCCTGCTCCGATCCCAAACAGGCCGATGGCGCTGATGATGCCGCTGCCGATAACCGCAGCAAAACCATCCAGCACAATAAAGGGGAGGATGGGCACAATGGCGCCGATGGCAAAGAGCGCAAACGACGCAATTGCAGCCTCCCAAGCTGAACCGCCCAGTTCTTCCGGGTCAATGCCCAACTCCTCCCGTGAGAGCGTGTCGAGCGCCGTGGCTTGGTCTGCCATCAGCCGGGCGGCCAGCGTCTTCGCCTGTACTTCGTTCAGCCCCTTCGCCTGGTAGATCAGCGCCAGCTCTTCTTCTTCCTCCTCAGGAATCTGCTCCAACTCCCGCCGTTCTATCGCAATTTGGCGCTCGTATAGCTCGCGCGAGCTTTGGACCGATAGCCACTCCCCCAAAGCCATCGAGATAGCGCCGGCCAGCAGACCGGCAAAGCCGGTGACGAGGATGTTGCGGCTGCTCAACTCGGCGCCCGCCACGCCCATGATCAGGCTGAGATTTGAGACGAGGCCGTCATTAGCGCCCAGCACGGCCGCGCGCAGCGCATTGCCGCCCAAGCTGCGGTGGCGGCCCTCGATGCGCGCCAGCACACTACCCTCGACCCCCTGCGGGGCGCTGCGTGCAATGGTGCGAAGTAACCGTTGGTGCGACTGCTCCTCGGCGGCCATTTGGCTGCCACGCGTTTCAGACAGCCGGCTGTAAAGATGGCTGTCGGTCGCTTCCTCGGCGGCGAGCGTCGGCACGACAAAGGACGGGCCAAAGCGCCGGGCCAGCCACATGAGGGTGCGTGTGCGCCAGCGCAAACGCCGCGGCGGCACAGGCTGGTTGGCGGCGCGCAGCTTCTCCTCCCAAAAGCGCGCATGGGCCTCTTCTGTCTCGGCCAGCCGGCGATAGACCTGCGCAAGCAGCGGCTGTGTCTCCGCCTCGGCCAACACGCGGTAGAGGGCGGCGCTTTCGATCTCATCCTGCCAGCTTGTCCGGTACTCCTCCACATTAGCGTTACTGGACGTTGCCATCTGGCGCCTCCACCTGTTGGCCGACCTATTTCGGAGGCCCATTCCCCTCCGCTCAAGAAGCCCCTACACTCAAGAAGTCTACCCTCATTCTACCCAAAGAGAAATGGTTTTGTATATCTCCCGCAGGCGAGTTGCCCCCAGCCTTGCCTGACAGGGCTGTGGTCGTTGCCACTGTGAGAGAGCAGACAGTCGCCTTACAGGGGCTGTGGTTGACTGGAACAGCCACGAGTCATTGCAGGCATCTGCTCCAAGGTATACGGCCTTCCGCGCCTTTGTCCAGTACCTATCGCCAGCGGGCTGTGGTATAGTGGCCTGTATTGATCGCTACTATGATTGTTATAGTAGGGATTGTTATAGTAGGGGGTTTGTTATCGTAGGGCCGCCGCAGTAACCATACTTGTGGCATAGGCGTAGCGATCACCCAATCGAATGAAAGCTTTGCGGAGTGGAATCATTGCGGAAAGGATGCCGCCGTGTCGCGCCAGCGAGTGTATGTGATTGTCGCCGGAATTA
>DATLZJ010000668.1:0-3243 GCA_035574055.1 Caldilineaceae bacterium | reverse complement strand
CACGCTCGGCGCCCGGCCTGCGGTGGTCAACTGGTATCTACTCGGTCTTATCTTGGGAGCCGGCGCTCCCGCCGCTCGTTCTGGCAGCGCATCGCCGTCCTATCGTTACAGCCTATGAACGCCCCCCCGCAGACCATTATCGAGCCTCGCCCCGGTTGGCGGCTGATTGACTGGCGTGAGCTGCGCCACTACCGCGACCTCTACTACTTCCTGGTCCTGCGCGACATTCGCGTGCTCTACGCCCAGACCGTGCTGGGCTTTGCCTGGGCGATTTTGCAGCCGCTCTTCAGCATGGTCGTCTTCTCGGTCGTCTTCGGGCGGCTGGCCGAGATTCCCAGCGACGGCATCCCCTACCCCGTCTTTTCCTATGCCGGGCTGGTGCCCTGGACCTATTTCGCCAACGCGTTGACCGGCGCCAGCCAGAGCCTGCTGAGCAATTCGGCCATGTTGAGCAAGGTCTACTTCCCGCGGCTGGTGATCCCGCTCACGCCGGTGACGGCCAAGCTGGTGGACTTCGCCATTGCGCTGGCGATCCTCTTTGTGCTGATGGCCTGGTTTGGACTGTGGCCGACGTGGCAGATCGTCTGGCTGCCGCTGCTGGTGCTGCTGATGGCGGTGACCGCGGCGGGCGCGGGCATGGCGCTGGCCGCGCTGAGCATCCAGTACCGGGACGTGCGCTTTGCCGTCGGCTTTGTGGTGCAGGCGCTGATGTACGCCGCGCCGGTGGTCTGGCCGGCCTCTTTGGTGCCTGATGGCTATCGCTGGCTCTACGGCCTGTATCCCATGGCGGGGGTGATCGAGGGCTTCCGCGCGGCGCTGATCGGCGAGACGCCCATGCCCTGGGACTTGATTTTGCCGGGGACAGCCAGCGCGCTGGCGATTTTGGTGGCCGGGGCGCTCTACTTCCGCTCGATGGAGCGCACCTTCGCCGACCTCGCCTGAGCCGCCTGGTAGGGATCATGCCAGTGGAGATATGAAGTACGGAGCGGTGGCTTTATGTTGGGAGGCTAAGATGGCAAAAACGGCGTTGGACTTAACCCCTGAGGAAAGGCAAACCTACCGCACACGGGAGGCCATCGAGCGCCGCCAGCTAGCAGACCGCCGCCAGACTGAAGCTCGGTGGTGCAGGGCGCAACAACTGGCTACCCAGGCAGCGAAGCTTCTGCGTGAGGAATTTGGCGCCCAGCGCGTCCTGCTCTTTGGCTCGGCGGCGCACCGGGAGCGGTTCACGCCCTGGTCAGATGTGGACCTGGCGGCCTGGGGCATTCCTCCCGAGCGCTTTTATGCCGCCGTCGCCGCCGTCACGGGGCTTGATGCTGACATCAAAGTCGATCTAGTTGACCCTGATCATTGTAGCCCTGGGCTACAAGCCGTGCTCGTATCCGATGGCGTGGTGTTATGAACGACAGGCCCCGGCAGCTCGTTGCCCGGATTCGCAGCGAACTCATTGAGATCGAGCGGGTGCTGCATCGGGTCGAGGAGGGCTGGCGCCGCGCTCAGTCTACTGCCGATGATTACTATTTGGATAGCGTAGCCCTGAATCTCCACGGATTCTACAGCGGCCTCGAACGGCTCTTTGAACGGATTGTGGCCGTTGTGGACGGATCAAAGCCAAGCGGTGAGAACTGGCATCAGGTGTTGCTGCAGCAGGTGAGTCGAGAAGCGCCCGGTATATGGCCGGCGGTGATTTCGGAAGGGGTATCGGCACAACTGGACGAATATAGAGGTTTTCGCCACGTGGTGCGCAATGTCTATACGTTCAGTTTCGAGGCTGCCAAAGTGAAAAAACTCGTAGAGAATGTGCGACCGCTGTTTACACAAGTCAGCGCGGAGCTTTTGGCTTTTGCCGAATTCATTGAACAGCAAGACTGACGATGATGCTCATTGTGATTGTGTATGTCTGAATACGCCATTCGTGTTGAACAGCTCTCCAAGCGTTACCGCATCGGCAAGCGCCAGGAGCGGCCGCAGACGTTGGCCCAGGCGTTGGCCGGCCTGGTGCGCTCGCCGCTGGACAACTACCGCCGGCTGCGCGCCATGCGCCACTTTTCTGACAATGGGCACGACGAGCCGGACGTGATCTGGGCGCTGCGCGATGTCTCGTTTGACGTGCGCCACGGCGAGGTGGTGGGCATCATCGGGCGCAACGGCGCGGGCAAGAGCACCCTGCTGAAAATCCTTTCGCGCATCGTCGAGCCGACCAGCGGCCGGGCGGTGCTGAATGGGCGGGTGGCGAGCCTGCTGGAGGTGGGCACCGGCTTTCACCCCGACTTGACCGGGCGGGAGAATGTCTACCTGAACGGCACGCTGCTGGGCATGAGGCGCAGCGAGGTGGACCGCAAGTTCGACGAGATTGTGGACTTTGCCGGGGTGGAGAAGTTCATTGATACGCCCGTGCGCTTCTATTCCAGCGGCATGAGGGTGCGCCTGGCCTTCGCCGTGGCGGCACATCTGGACGCAGAGATTCTGTTGATTGATGAGGTGCTGGCAGTAGGGGATGCGGAGTTCCAACAGAAGTGCCTAGGCAAGATGGGGGAGGTGAGCAGAGGAGGGCGAAGCGTCTTATTTGTGAGCCACAACATGCAGGCTGTTACTGCATTGTGCCGCCAGACAATTTGGCTCGACCGGGGCGGCATTCGGCATATAGGGCCGTCAGAGGCCACGGTCAGTGAATATCTCTCGTCTGGAGCCTCAGCTACTGGATGGTGGCGACGCCCGCAAAGTATTCCGCCAGCGGATGAACTAGAGTTAGTAGGAGCAAGGGTATCTCAGGCAGGGAATTCTCCCGTTCCTGTAGTCTCTAGTAGTGAGCCGTTCAACATCGAAATTGAGTATGAAGTTAAATCAGAGTTGCGCAACTGCTCTATTTTCCTAGTTCTTACTAATGTGAACGGTACAGTTGTGTTTTCCAGTGCGGATACTGATTCAAATAAGCAATTACTCCAGTATAGAGCACAGGGTATTTATAAATCAATATGTACAGTGCCAGCGCACCTGCTGAAGCCGAGTCACTATGCGGTGACTGTTGGAGCTCATATCTACAGGATAAGATTTCTTGATCTTCAAGACCATGTATTTGGTTTTCATGTCTCTGACATAGGTTTCCAACTCGAAGTGGAGCGGCAGGGGGTAATTCTTCCACTTTTGGCTTGGAATGTAGAGATTCAAGAGTCTCGTCATAAGGAGCTCGCTCACTGTTAATAATGAGAATCTCGGCGGAGATCTGATCTTTTCTCATTTCCT
>DATLZJ010000667.1:0-4687 GCA_035574055.1 Caldilineaceae bacterium | reverse complement strand
GTTATCGCCGTCCAACGCCGCCACCCGCCAGTACCAGGTCCCATCGGCCAGGCTTTGCCCGTCAACCAGGCTATAGGCGGTCGCCTCCGTGGTGACTTCGCCAGGGCTGCCAAAGTTGGGGTCATCGTCCCATTGCAGCTTGTAGCGGGGGACCGACATGCGCAGCGCCTCAACGCCGTCGGTGTTGCTGATGACCGGCGACCAGGTGAAGGTGGGCAGGCCGTTGATGATCTGGCCGTTGCTTGGGCCGAGGGGCACAGGCGCGGCCGCGCGTTTGGTAAAGCTCATGGTCGGCGACCACTGGCCGATCACGTTGCTGGAGCGGCGCATGGCGACCCGCCAGTAGTAGGTCCCATCCGACAAGGTATCGGTGGGGGTGAAGCTGGTCCCATCAATCTTCTCGTTGATGAAGGGGCTGCTCATATTGGCGTCGTTGTCTACCTGGATGGTATAGCCGGAGGCCCCCTCCGTCCGCTGCCAGACAAAGGTGGGGGTGGTCAGGGCCAAATCGCCCTGCAAGAGATGGGGGTTGCCCACTTGGTAGCTGGTCAGCTTGATGCGCATGGGCGGCGACCAGGGGCCGTGATCAAACGCAGAGCTGTTATTGCTGATGTATCGTTCATGGCGCACCCGCACCCGCCAGTAATAGCTCTCGTCATCGTTGTAGGCGATGGAGGGGTGGAAGCCGGAGGGCAGTCCGGCATAATAGGGCGATGTTTGGGATTCAAAGGTGCTCCAGCTCTCCAGCACCACCGTAAAGTCGGCATCGCGCGCGATCTGGATCTCGTAGCCGTCCACCGAGTCGAAATAGGGCATCCGCCAGCGCATGGAGGGCATCTCATGGAAGACAAAGGGGTTGGTCAAGGGGGTATCAAAGGGATAGAGCGGCATGAGCATATCTGAGACGAAGGCCGGATTGTCGAGCGCCACGCCCTGGTCCGGCACACTGTCGCGCACGCCATCGCCGGCAGCGGGATCGGTGCTGAAGACGGTGAAGGCCAGGCTGCCGGTGAAGTTGGCGGCCGGGTCTACCAGGGTGGTGTAGGGGAGCACGAATTGAACTGCCGACTGGGCAGGGTCATACCAGACCTGGCCGCCCATGAAGTTGAGGTCAACCGGCGGCTGCCAACTTCCCCCACTCCACCTGTAGAGCCAGCCCTGTAGCCCGTTGTCAATTGCTCGGTCAATGTAGATCACATATTCGGGCAGGTAGAGCGGGTCGGTGGCGATGGGCCGGCCGCGAGGGTCGCCGGTTGCGCCGGCCCCCGATTGGTGGTTCACATCAATGTAGATGCCATAGTGGACGGGCTGGGCAATGGCGCTGCTGACGCCGAAGGCCACGGCCCAGTGATAGTTCCCGTCATAGGAGCGGTCCTGGATGATGTGCAGGTCGCCCAACTCATAGGGGGCGCCCGGCGTATCGGCGCTAGTTGCGACGAAGCTCAGGGCAGGGTCATAGAGCGTCCCGCTGCTGAGCAGGGTGGCCGGCCCGGCGGGCATCTTATAGTCAATGGGATTGCCCGTCACCAGGTCCAGCGAGAGATTGAAGCGGCGCGGCGTGCTCCACTCGCCGATGGGCTGATTGGCTCCATCTCTTGCCTGCACCCGCCACCAATAAGTGCCGAAGGGCATCGGCTCGCGCCGCCCCTGCCACGGCACATAGTAGGGGAAGAGGGCGTCGGCCTGGTCCACCAGGGTAGCGGTGGCGAAATCAGGGCCGCGGCTGATCTGCACTGCGTAATGGTTAGCGCCGGAGACCGGCAGCCAGCCCAACACAGGCGCGGTTCCCACGGCCTCAAAGCCGTCGGCAGGGTGGATGGGCGTGGCGCCGGCAGCGAAGGGGAGTTGGGGCGTGTTGCGGTCAATGCGCGTTGTCCACCAGACATAGGTTGCGCTCATGGGCGCGCCATTCTTCATGGGGATGACCCGCCATACATAGGTCGCCCCATCCACCGGGCTATTGAAAGGATGCGCCAGGGTGGGCGCGGCGGCCAGCCCGGCGGTCTCGATGGAGAAGACAATATTGCTAAAGCTAGAGTCGGTGGCGACCGCCAGCTCATAATAATCCGGATATTCAAAGGCGGTGGGGCCGTTCCCACCCAGATAATGGTGGGTCGTGTCCCAGACAAAGACGGGCCAGGCGATGGTGCGGTCGGTGTGGACCGGCATCCCCTCGGCGTCGGGCGTGTAATAGGGCAGCGGGTAGACCAGGTTGGGCGGCGGCATCGGTGAGAAGCGGAAGGAATAGACCGAGCTCCAGTCCGTGGTGTTGCCGCGCGTGTCAATCGCCCGGACGCGCCAGTAGTAGTCTTTGTTAAAGAAAAGCTCGCGCCATTGGGGCTGCGTATAGGCTGTGGCATTGGTCAGCGTTTCATCTGCCAGCGGCCTATCAAAGCCGGTGTCATCATCAATCTGGATCCGGTACTTTTCGGCGCCGGCCACCGGCGTCCAGCTAAAGTAGGGGTGGGTGCGTTCAATCGCATTGTTGGCCGGCGTCAGCAGTTGCGGCGGCTGGACCCAGAGCGCGACAAAGCGCCACGTTTCGCTGGCCGGCCCGGTGATGCCCTGGGGGCTGACCGCCTTGACGCGCCAGTAGTAATCCTTGTTGTTGGAGAGCGCCGCGGCCGGCGTGTAATCGGTGTTGTGAGTGCGGTAGCTGGTGATGGTAGAGAAGTCGCTCTGGGTGCTGATTTCCAGGATGTACTCCGCCGCGCCCTCAACTGCGGTCCAGGAGAATTGGGGCAGGAAGCGCAGCTCCACGTTGGGCGTTGGCGCGAGCAGGGTGGGCGCCTTATCCCAGGCAAAGGTAAAGGCGCGCACCTCGCTGGCCGCGCCGGCATAGCCGCCGGCGTCCCGCGGCGTGACCCGCCAGAAGTATTGGTTATTCGCCAACCCCTTGGTCGGGGTATGGTGGGGCTTGAGCGTCGTGGCCTTATAGACAACCGGGCTGAAGGTGGGTGAGCTGCTGATCTCAAAGAGATAGGTCGCGGCCCCCGGCACAGGCTGCCACGTAAAGTGCTCTGGGCCAAAGGCGGCAATGGGCATGAGCTGTTGCGGGTCGTCGGCGGGCGCGATCAGGATGGGCTTCAGCTCGCCGCCCGCGCTCCAGTCTTTAGTAAAGCTCCACGCCTCGGAGAATTCGCCCCACTTCTTATTGACCTCGGCCCGCACCCGCCAGTAGTAGGTTCCATCGGGCAGCTTGCTGTTGTCGGTGGGGGTGTAGGTGGTGGCGTAGGTTGTGACGTCAATCACTGGGACCGCAAAGCCGGCCGAGTTGCTGATCTGGACGTTGTAGCGGGTCGCGCCCGGCACGGCCTCCCAGCGCAGCGTCGGCACGCCCACGGGCGGCGCGGTGATGCCGGTGGTGACCGCGCCCTGGACCGGCCCCTGGAGCAGCGGCGCGGCCACCGCCGCCGGCCCCTCACTCGCCGGGACAGCATCCTGGGCGGCGGGCGCAGCCTGGGCGACGCCGAGGGCCAGCCAGCCGGTCGCCCATGTTGCGCCTTGCGCCGGCGGCTGCACCAGGATAAATACAAGCCCCACGATCATGGCTGCGCCGAGCAGCCGGCTTCGTCGTCCTGCGAATCTCCGCAATAGGTCCCTCTTCATTCGTTCGCCTCTTCCTGGTTGGAGCCTTGGAATTGAGCCTTGGACTCAAGTCCTGGCTCCCTAGCTAGGCCTATGCGCTTATGGGAAATCTTCCTCCGCCGCTTCCGTAGGTGCGGTATTCTTGCCGCACCTTCTCCGGCAGGCGATGCTGTGCGGCAGGATGCCGCACCTACAAGAGTGGCGGCTACCGGCTTGAAGCGCCGCCAGGCTTCTTCTGCCCTTTTCTTATCGTTCTCTGCGCTTGGCGTTCTTTGCGGTTAGCTTGCTGAAGACCGCCTGCGCCCAGTCTAGCACCGCGCGCGCAAGCAACTGGAGCGCCAAACGCTGTAGCCGCCTAGTGCAAAAGTCCTAAAAAGGCTCCGTATCGTGCTCCATAAGCTGTGGCTCTGTAGGGGCGCCCGTGATAGACGGCGGGCAAGTACAAGACCTGCCCCTACAAGGAGGGGATATAAGTGGGTGCAGAGGGGGCCGGCATGGCGCCGGCGCAGCGCCAACGCGGTCGCGTGGCCCCGTGCGCCAAACGCAGTAGCCGGCAGCGGGCTGTGACATTTGCTGTAGGAGTCGCCGCGCCATGCTGACCGAAAGTTGTAGCGAGGAATCCGCGTTTGCCGCATGTAGCCGGCGGGCGTCCGTGCAATAATCAGGCCAGGCCGGTAAGCAGACGCATCAACCACCGCAGGGCCGCCGGCAAGACCGCATAGGCTTCGATGAAACAAGCTTCGATGAACAAGTTGAAGACGTTAGGCGCGATTGTAGGTTGACAGCTCAGTGGATAGCTCAACGGTGAGGCGAACGATGAAGAAGCGGTTGCGCTTTCTGCCGTTGGCGCAAGAGGGAGGGCAGACGCTCGTTGAATTTGCACTGACCATCACCGTCACGCTGATGCTCATTTTCGGGTTGATCGAATTTGCCCGGGCCGTCTACACGATGAGCGTGGTGCAGTGGGCGGCCCAACAGGGCGCACGGGCCGGCATCGCCGTCGAGAGCAATCTGCAGGCGACCGTCGAGGCCGCCGTTGAGGAAAGGCTGATCGGGCTGGATGCCGAGAAGGCGGTGATCATCGCCAGCCAGCCGGAGG
>DATLZJ010000666.1:0-7263 GCA_035574055.1 Caldilineaceae bacterium | reverse complement strand
ATGGCTCTATGCACTGCTCTGGCCGGCGCTGGCGGTGGTCTCGGTGGCGCCGGCGCTGGCCCGCCATGGCGGGGATCTGCCCGCGGCGCTGCGCGAGGGAGTTGTGCTTGCCAGCCGCTTTCCCGGCCATACGGTTGGGCTGATCGCGCTCTTTGTGCTCCACTATTTTGCCATTGCCTACTTGAGCGGCGGGCTGCTCTTCTTCCTGCCGGCCCTCGCCGGTCTGTTCGTTGCCAACAATTACCGGCTCCTTAGCTACGGAGAAGCGCCTTGAATCCAGTAGACATCATTGTTAAGAAACGCGATGGAGGCGAGCTGTCGGCGGAGGAAATCCACTTCTTTATCGAAGGCTTCACCGCCGGCCGCATCCCCGACTATCAGGCTGCGGCGTGGGCCATGGCCGTCTACTTTCGCGGCATGAGCGACGCCGAGACCACGGCGCTGACCCAGGCCATGGCCGCCAGCGGTGAGCAGCTTGACCTGCACAGCTCGCTGCCGCCCGGCACGGTGGTGGTGGACAAGCACTCCAGCGGCGGCGTAGGCGATAAAACGACCCTGGCGGTTGGCCCTATCGTGGCGGCCTGCGGGTTGCCGGTGGGCAAGATGAGCGGTCGCGGGTTGAGCTTCACCGGCGGCACTATTGACAAGCTGGAGAGCATCGCCGGTTGGAATCCGGACCTCAGCGAAGCGCAGTTCCGCCGCCAGCTCCGCGAGGTCGGGCTGGTGGTGGCAGGGCAGACGGCCAACCTGGCGCCTGCCGACAAGGCCCTCTATGCCCTGCGCGATGTAACCGGCACCGTGCCCAGTCTGCCGCTGATCGCCAGCAGCATTATGAGTAAAAAGCTGGCGGCGGGCGCCGATGCAATTGTGCTGGATGTGAAATGCGGCCACGGCGCCTTTATGGAGACGCTGGACGCAGCGCGCGCCCTGGCACAGTTGATGGTAGCCATCGGTCGCCGGGCGGGCCGCCGGGTGGTCGCGCTCATCACGCAGATGGAGCAACCTTTGGGCCATGCCGTAGGCAACGCGCTGGAGGTGCAGGAGGCGATCCGGACGTTGCAGGGGCAAGGGCCGCAGGACTTTCAAGAGCTGGTCGAGACGGTGGCCGTCGAGATGCTGCTGCTGGGCAGCGCCGACCGGGCAAACCTGGATCGCCGCGCCGCCCAGGCCCGCGTGCAGGAGGCAATCTCCTCCGGCGCTGCCCTGGCGAAGTTCCGCGAGTTTGTGGTTGCCCAGGGGGGCGACGGCGCCATGGTGGACGACCCGGCGCGGCTGCCCACCGCGCCGGTACAACTGCCGGTTGTGGCCGAGCGCGGCGGTTACATCCAGCGGATTGACTCGCGGGCCATTGGGCTAGGCGTCGTGGCGCTGGGAGGCGGCCGCCAAAAGAAGGGCGACCCCATTGACCATCGGGTTGGGCTGGTGGTCCCGGCCAAGGTAGGCCAGCAAGTCCAGCGCGGCGATCTGCTTGCGGTCATCCATGCCGCCGGCGAGGCATCCGCCGCCGCCCTGCTCCCTGCGGTGCAGGCGGCCTTCACCCTGCGCGACGAGCCGGTGGAGCCGCTGCCCATTCTCTATGCACGGGTGGACGAGGCTTGAGGGTTGCCAAGCTCCTGGCCCTACCGGGCCTCTGACTCTACCAGATTACTTGCTGTCGCTCGACCACGATACGCTCAAAAAGGCTGGCCGTCTGCCTGGCGATGGTCTGCCAGTTGTAAAGCTCCTGCACCTGGCGCAATGCCTTGAGCCGGCGCTGGGCGGCGGCGGCAGGGTCGCGAAACAGCTCGCGCACCGCCCAGGCGATGCTGGCTGGGTCGTTGGGATAGACCGTTAACCCATTGATGGTGTGCTGCACCACCTCGCCCAATCCCCCGACATCGCTGGCAATCACATTACAGTCTAGGGCCATCGCCTCCAGCGCCACGATCCCGAACGGCTCATAGAGGCTGGGAAAGATCGCCGCGTCTACCGCCTGGTAGAGCGTGTCCCGCTGCTGGTCCGTGATGAAGTCCAGGAAGCGCACCTGTTCTGCAATGCCTAGCTCCTCCGCCAGCGGCATCATATGGCGGCTGTTGCGACCGGCTACCAGCAGGCGCGTCTCCGGGAACTCATGCAGAATGGTGGGCATGGCGCGGATCAGCACATGCAACCCCTTTTCGTGGACAATGCGCCCTACGAAAAACAGGAGGCGCTCGCCGTCGGGTGCATAGTGACGGCGCAGGCTGGCTCGCAGCTCCGGCCCTACCTGGTAGAGGGTGGACGGCTCAACCCCATTGGGGATGACGACGATCTTATCCTGGGGTGTGCCAAAGAAGGCGTGCAGCTCGGTGCTCATGAAACGGCTACAGACGATGACCCGCCAGGCTTCATAGCAGAGCCGCCACTCGAGCGCATCAATGGCGCTGCTGGTGGCGCTGGTCAGATGGCCCTGGTGGCGACCCCGCTCGGTGGCATGGATGGTGACCACCAGCGGCGTCTTGTACGCAGTTTTGAGCTGCACGCCGGCCACCCCCGGCAGCCAGTCATGGGCATGGATCAAGTCAAAGGGGTGCTGCTGGACTAACTGATTGACATAGGCGACCAGCGTATCATTGCTGGCGATGACCGAGTTGTAGAGGTCTTGCGGATCAAAGGGCGGCACTTCCACACGGTGAATGGTGACATACTCGTTGATGGCTTCCACCGGTTTGCCGCCCGCATAGCGGGTGGTGATGACATCCACCTGGCACGGGCCTAGACGGCTTGGAATGCCGCCCAGCGCGGGCGCCAAACCGGCCACGTGCTTCCCCATCCCGCCGACGACATACGGAGGATACTCCCAGGTCAAGACCAAAACGCGCATACGACGTTACCTTGTTGTGATCTGCTCGCGCCCACCGTTCACCTCCAGACGAATATGTTGCATCTGCCAGGGTTCGGACGGTGGCAGTTGGACCCGGCCCAGGCTCATAAGGGCGGTACAGACAGCCCGGTAGACCAAATAGCGACTCGGGTCCGCCGTGCTGCTAGATTGTAACCATCTAGTATACCCTGAATCGGTCCAAATTAGCCAGCGGACGGAGGGCAAGAACGCGCCGCTTCGCTCGCCAGCGGCGGCCAGATGCGCGGTTAAGACCGCATGGCCTGCCTGGGGGCCAAGCCACAGGGGCAGCGGCCGGCCTGCGGCGAGCAGAAACGCTGCGGCCTCCGCCTCTTGCCCTAACCAGAGCACGGCATCCCCCTCTTGCCATGCAGCCAGGGCGGCAGGCCCATCCGCCAACCAGTATACGGGAACGCCCTCGACGGCCGCGGGCAAATCGCCGGCCAGGGTATCCGGCAATCCGACGACCAAGAGCCGCCGGGGAGGCGCATCGGCGCTGGCGAGGGCGGCTGCCGCCAGCGCGCCGGGGGATGCATCGCTGGGGTGCAGCGGATAGCCCCCCGCCGGCTCGACCAGAGCGGGCGCGATCCAGGGCAGGGGCCGGCGGCTCTCGCCGGCTGGCGCTGCCATGACCTCGGCCACCGCGGCGGTCGAGGCCAGCTCCAGCGGCCCAATGACGGCCTGAACCGCAGGGTCTACCAACAGCTTTTGGGCCGCGCGGCGGGCGCGCGCCGGGTCGGCCGCGTTGTCCAGCGCCAGGGGCACAACGGCCATGCCCGGCGGGGTGCAGTCCGCCAACGCCTGGCGCAGCGCCTCCAGCGCCCCATACCCGCTCTCCCGGTAAAGCCCCTCGAAGGGGGCAATCAGCCCGATTTTGGCGACCGGCGGCACATCCGCACAGCCCGCGCTCAGGGCCAGGAGCAGCAGCGCCATACACAACCGCCAGGCGCGAGAGGCGAGCCTGGCGGTTGGCCGTCCGGCATAGGTTAGGCCGGCGCGGTGGGCGCGGTTACTGGTAGCCGTAAAGCTGGAGATTCTGTTGGTGCTCCGCCAGCGTTTGGGCAAAGACATGCCGTCCCTCATCGCCGGTTGCTACGAAGAAACAGTAGGCCGATGTCGCCGGATTGCGGGTGGCCTCAATTGCGCTCAACCCTGGGCTGGCAATGGGACCGGGCGGCAGCCCAGGGTTCAGATAGGTGTTATATGGACTGACGACGGAGGCATACTCTTCGATGCGCTCAGGTTTCCACCACCAATTGCCTACCGTGCCGCGCGCATACTGGACGGTGGGGTCGGCCTGGAGATAGTTGCCGCCAACTTCCTGGGCGCAGACGCCGTTGAGGCGGTTGAGGTAGACGCTGGCGATGAGCGGTCGCTCGTCGGCCTGGACGGCCTCGCGCTCCACGATGCTCGCCAGCGTAATCAGGTTCCGCCCACTGATACCGCTGGCGCCGCCCACCAGCCCGCTGCTGCCCACCTTGGCCTCGAAGTTGTCTAGGAAGGAAGCCAGCACCAGCTCCGGCTCGCCGGCAAAGACCGGGAAGAGATAGGTGTCGGGGAACAGATAGCCCTCCAGGCTGGCGTCCGGCGGTAACTCCTGGAGAAAGTCATAGTTCTCGAAGATGGAGAGGCTGCGCGGGGCGCGCACCGCGGCCAGGAAGCGGTCCGGCTCGATCACGTTATTTTCCGCCAGCCGCTCGGCGATCTCCTCCGCCCGGAAGCCTTCGGGAATGGTCACCCAGACCTCTTCAAAGCGGGCTGTCTGGAGCGCCTCGGCGATCTGAGGGATGGTCATGGTCTCAGCCAGCATAAAATTGCCCGCGTCAATACGCCGCTCCAGTCCGGTGACGCGCAGATAGAGGTTGAACAGATCGGCATCACGGATGAAGCCTTCCGCGGCCAGCCGTGCGGCAATAAAGCGGGCCGGCTCGCCTGGGTTGATGACAAAGGGGCGGGTGCGCGGGTTGCTGCCCGCGGGGATATATAGCTCACGCTCGCGCAGCCGCAGGCTGAAGGCCAAGACCTGGCGCTCGATATTCTCCGGCGTCAGCGTATATTGCCCGGCGGTGGGGTCAATGAGGCCATCCGCCATTTTGGGCGCGCCCAAGAATTGTTCGGTCAGGTGAGCATTCGCCACCACCCAGGTCCCGGCCAGCACGCCTAACACCACCAGCAGAAAGCCCAGCCGCACCAGGTTGGTGAGCAGGTGCTCGGGTCGCCATAGCGACTGCATCTCCAGGACGGGCGAGGGCCGGTGCGCTTCACGCCGGGCCAGGATGAGCCGGCGCCGGCTCTGCGGATGGGTTCGGGCAGTCTCTCTAACGATCATGGCAATAGGATCACATATGATCTATGAAGGTTGCAAGATACAAGATATACCTCTGTCGTAGGTGCGGTATCCTTACCGCACGCTCTGACATAGCGCCCGTGCGGCATTCTGCCGCACCTACAAATTGCACCTACAAATCGCTCGTCTGGCGCTAATATAATTCAAGCTTCACTCTACATCGCCGCCGGCTTGGGCGGGAGCAGGATCACATCCTGCACCGGCTCGCCCCGTTTGGCGGCATCCAGAAAGCTCTGCAAGATGACAGCCGCGGCCGCGGCGTCTTCCTCGACTTGCAGCCCCCTCTCCGCCAGGATACGCTGGGCCGCGAAGGTGCTCAACCGCTCGTCCCAAAAGATGATCGGGATCGGGCGGCCCAGCAGCGCGCGCAAAGCCTGGGCAAGGCGCATAGCCCACTTGCGGGTGGTGCGAGCCTGCTCTCCCTCGCTGCCGTCCATGTTCAAGGGCAGACCACAGACCACCCCTACAGCTTCCTGCTCGCGCGCCAGGCTCGCCAGCCGGTCAAAGTCCTCGCGACGGCTAGCCCGGCGGATGACCAGCAGCGGGCGGGCCGCCAGGCGCAGGGGATCGCAGACCGCCACGCCAATGCGCGCCTGCCCGACATCTAACGCCAGGAGCTTCCCTACCGGTTCCAGCGGGGTTGCCCGCGGGTGAGCGCCCGTCTCTTCGCTCATGAGGCTCAAGGCGTCTCCAGGCTGCCCGCATATTCGATGCGTACCTGGATGCGGCTGCCGAAGTTGGGCAGCGTCGCCAGCCATTCCGGGTCTCGATAAATTTCAGGCGGGCGGGCCAGGGGCCAGCGGGCCATGACCGCGCGCACGGCCTCCTCGCTGGTCAGCCCCGCGATGGTGGATTTGACCTCGGCAGGGTCAATGGGGATCACATAGTCGGCGCTGGCGGTCATGGTGAACTGTACGCGGCGTTCCAGGGCGACCGCGCCCGGCGCGCGCTGGAAGGTCACTGTGTCGGCCACCAGCATACCCCGTTCGGGCACGGCCCGGCGCAGCGCGGCCATCATGGCCTCGTTGGTCTGGGCCTGGTTCAGCACGGTTCCCTGGGCCAGCACGCGCAGGGTCAGCGACAGCTCCGTGGCCTTATCATCGTTGAACTTGTCGAAGACCTGCGCGACGGTGAAGGTCTGGACCGACTCTGGCGGCAGCCATTCGCCCTCGTGCACCTCGCTCAGGAGGGCCTCGTAGGCTTTGGCCTGGATGCGCTCCTGGAGCTGGGCCAGCAGGTTGTCCTTGTCCTGTTGGGTTACAACCGGCACAAGCTCGGCGCCGCCGCCGCCGGTGGCGCCGGGGTTCGAGACGCGCACCCGGAAGCGCAGCGCGCCGCTGACGGTGTTGATAGTATTGGCCCGCACATTGCCCTCGATGCCCGGCTCCAGCGCCTCCACGGGCACAGTCACACGCGCGCCCACCCCGCCCGCCACTTGGGCAGGGCTGGTGGTGCGAAAGCTCACGGGCGTGCCCGTGCTGGTGCTGACGATGGTGCCGGCAGGGATATCCACCGGGCTGGAGCCGAGATTGTTGAAGACTACATAGCCGGTGGCATGGCTGCTGGCCTCTTGCCGGGTGCCGGTGGTGGCGATGGCGCCGGTCTCCTCGATGGTGGTCTCGATGAAACGGGCAGGCAGCACGTTGAGGTCTGGGTCCACCGTATCAGCATTGCCGTCGGCGGTCAGCATGACGGTCACCTGGATCGGCTCGCGGCCCGGCGTGATGGTGATGGTGGCGGCGGGCAGCACATAGAGGGTGAAAAAGACCAGCATCACAGCCACCGCGCTGCCCATCGCCATGTAGCCGGTCAACTGCAACCAGAAGGGCAGCGGGCGGCGGCTGGCCTCCTCCACGCGAATGCGCCGCTGGCGGGCCTGGTGATGGGTGGGGCGGGCCGAGCGGGCGACGATCTCCTGGCGTCGCCAGGGGGGCGGCTCCGGCAGGCCCGCTGCGGGGCGGCGCGGGTCCACCAGCGGCAAATCGGGCGCCATGCGCCAGCGGCCCCGTTGCGCATCCTCGATATGGGTAAAGACGGGAATCCCCAGCACGGCCGC
>DATLZJ010000665.1:0-3186 GCA_035574055.1 Caldilineaceae bacterium | reverse complement strand
TCAGGCAAAAGGATCGCCGCGCCGAAGCAGCTCTGGAAAGCGTTCCGGCGACGCTGCACCGGAACCACCGACGGGGCAAGTCCTGGTCACCCGCCAGGGCCAATCTCTCAGGTTTGCGACAGGGCGAACGGGCATCCTTTTGGGATTGCCCGTTTTTTGTTGGCAGCCGCGTCCGGCGTTGTGCCGCCACGACCCGAACGCGATGAGGCTCATGGACAAAGGATAGGCGCAAACCGAATGAGCGCAAACCAAAACGGAGGGAGCTTTCTACCGATGGAACGATTGAACCTGAACCCGGCCCACTCGACCGGAGACATGGCGACGAACGGCGCAGGCCAGACCGCCGGCCGCCTGGCGCTCCTTGCCCCCCAAGACAGCTTTCCCCGCCGCCACCTGGGACCTAACCCCGCCGAAGTCGCCGAGATGTTGGCCGTGGTCGGTGTGGACTCGCTGGATGCGCTGATCGACGCGACCGTGCCCGCCGCCATTCGCCTGCGCCGTCCGCTCAACCTCCCCGGCCCGCGCGGGGAGAGCGAGGTGCTGGCCGAGTTGCGGGCGCTGGCGGCGATGAACCAGCCCTACCGCTCCTTTATCGGCATGGGCTACTACGACTGCCTCACGCCGCCGGTCATCCTGCGCAATATTTTGGAAAACCCCGGCTGGTACACGGCCTACACCCCCTACCAGCCGGAGATCGCCCAGGGCCGGCTGGAGGCGCTGCTCAACTTTCAAACGATGGTGGCCGACCTGACCGGCCTGCCCATTGCCAATGCCTCGCTGCTGGATGAAGCCACCGCCGCCGCCGAGGCCATGACCCTCTGCAAACGCGCCCAACGGCGCAGCGAAGCCGTCACCTTCTTTGTCTCGGAGCGCTGCCATCCCCAGACCATCGCGGTCGTCCGCACACGCGCCGAACCGCTGGGCATCCAGGTGATCGTGGGCGACCATGCCGCCTATGACTTCAGCCCCCCCACCTTTGGCGCGCTCATCCAATACCCCGACACCACCGGCTCGATCCACGACTACCGCGCCTTCGTCGAGCAGGCCCACGCCGCGGGCGCGCTGGTCGTGGCGGCAACCGATCTGTTGGCGCTGGCCCTGCTCACGCCGCCCGGCGAATGGGGCGCAGACGTAGCCGTGGGCAACAGCCAGCGCTTCGGTGTGCCCCTGGGCTATGGCGGCCCCCATGCAGCCTTCATGGCGACCCGCGATGACCTCAAGCGCCTGATGCCAGGCCGGCTGGTAGGCGTCTCGGTAGACGCCGCCGGCGCGCCTGCCTTGCGCCTGGCGCTCCAGACCCGTGAGCAGCACATCCGCCGCGAGAAGGCGACCAGCAACATCTGTACCGCGCAGGTGCTGCTGGCCGTGATGGCCTCCATGTACGCTGTCTATCACGGCCCGGAGGGGTTGCGCCGCATCGCCCAGCGGGTGCGGCTGCTGGCCGCAGTCCTCGCCGAGGCGCTCACCCCATTGGGCTATACGCTGAACGCCGAGCCGGTCTTCGACACGCTCAAGGTGAGCGGCGGGCCGCGCAGCCAGGCGGAGCTGCTGGCCGCCGCCGAGGAGCGCCGCTTCAACCTGCGTCGCTATGAGGATGGCGCGGTGGGCGTGGCGCTGGATGAGGCGACGACGCTGGACGAACTGCGCGGGCTGCTGGCCGTCTTTGGCGTGTCCGATGCACGAGGGCTGGAGGCGCTGGCCGCCCAGGTCAAGCTCACTCTGCCCGACCCCTTCCGGCGCACGAGCAGCTACCTGACCCATCCGGTCTTCAATCGCTACCACACCGAGACCGAGATGCTGCGCTACATCCACCGCTTGCAGAGCCGCGACCTCTCCCTGGTCCACGCCATGATTCCGCTCGGCTCCTGCACCATGAAGCTCAACGCCACCAGCGAGATGCTCCCCATCACCTGGGCCGAATTCGCCAAGCCGCACCCCTTCGCGCCCTTGGCGCAGACCCGCGGCTACCAGGAGCTATTCGCCCGGCTAGAAGCAGCACTGGCCGAGATCACCGGCTTTGCCGCCGTCTCGCTCCAGCCCAACGCCGGCTCCCAGGGTGAATATGCCGGGCTGCTGGCGATCCGCGCCTATCACCGGGCGCGCGGCGAGGATCAGCGGCGCATCTGCCTGATCCCCTCGTCGGCCCACGGCACCAACCCGGCCAGCGCGGTCATGGCGGGCATGGAGGTGGTCGTCGTGGCCTGCGATGAGCGGGGCAATGTGGACTTGGAGGACCTGCGCGCCAAGGCGAAAAAGCACAGCGCGGCGCTGGCCGCCATCATGGTCACCTACCCCTCGACCCACGGCGTCTTTGAGGAGAGCATCGTTGAGTTGTGCCGCATCGTCCACGAGCACGGCGGCCAGGTCTATATGGATGGGGCCAACATGAACGCCCAGGTGGGCCTTTGCCGTCCGGCGGACATCGGCGCGGATGTCTGCCATTTGAACCTGCACAAGACCTTCTGCATCCCCCACGGCGGCGGCGGCCCGGGCATGGGTCCCATCGGCGTGGCCGCGCACCTGGCGCCCTTCCTACCCGGCCATCCGGTGGTCAAGGGGGTCGGCGGCGCCCAAAGCGACGGCATGACCATCTCGGCGGCGCCTTGGGGCAGCGCCAGCATCCTGCCCATCTCCTACGCCTACATCGCCATGATGGGCGGCGAAGGGTTGACCGAGGCGACCCGCATCGCCATCCTCAACGCCAACTATGTGGCCGCGCGGCTCCAGCCCCACTATCCGGTCCTTTACCGGGGCGACCAGGGGTACGTAGCCCATGAGTGCATCATTGATGTGCGCCCGCTCAAGCAGGTGGGAATCGAGGCGGAGGACATCGCCAAACGGCTGATGGACTACGGCTTCCATGCGCCGACCATGTCCTTCCCGGTGCCTGGCACGCTGATGATCGAGCCGACCGAGAGCGAGTCCAAGGCCGAATTGGACCGTTTCTGCGACGCCATGATCGCCATTCGCGAGGAGATCCGCGCCATCGAGCGGGGCGAGGCGGACCGGACTCACAACCTGCTGACCGGCGCGCCCCACACGGCGCAGATGGTGAGCGCTGATGTCTGGGACCGGCCTTACTCGCGCGAGCAGGCGGCCTACCCCGATGCGTGGAGCCGGGAATTCAAGTTCTGGCCGGCGGTGGGCCGGATCGACGCGGTCTACGGCGACCGCCATCTGATGTGC
>DATLZJ010000664.1:0-3806 GCA_035574055.1 Caldilineaceae bacterium | reverse complement strand
GGTCTATCTCTCTAGATATAACGGATTTAGGCGGCGCTGCTTAGGGCGCAGGCGTCTCAGTCGCCGCCTCGGTTGGGGCCGGCGCTTCGGCAGTCGGGGCCTGCTCGGCGGCTTGCGGCTCGGCAGCCGGCGTCGCCTCCGCGGGCGCAGCATCCGTCGCCTCAGGGGTTGCCTCGATGCCAGCCTCACTTTGCGCTGACGCTGGAATCTGGTCGGCGGAGCCGACCAGGTAGACGGCCCGCCACGGCTCATATTTGCTGACCAACTGCTCCGTGCGCGTGGCGCCTCCCTCGATGATGGTGCGCGTTACCGTCACCGTCATCCCTTGCTTGGCCCAATCTACCTGCTTCTGTTGGCCTGGCGCCAGCGATTCATCCACGGTATAGAGCGGCGGCGGCGCGGGCGTCACATCCTCGATCACCGGCTCGCTGATGATCACCTGGCGATCGGGCTTGGTCCCATAGAAGTTAAAAGTGATGACGCCGTTGTTCAGGTCCACCACCGGTTCGATCAGCAGGTACGCGCCCGTATCGTTGCGGAACTTGAAGTCCACCGACGGTGTAAAGATGGTCGCATCCAACCCCGGCTCGCCGTACCAGTCCACCACATAGCCGTGGTTATATCGCTCCACGATGGGCATACCGGCATTGTATGCCGCGCGGAAAACAGTGGTGCTGACCTGGCAGACGCCGCCGCCGATCCCCACCGCCGTGCGGTCGCCCCAGATGATCAGCGAGTCCTCAAACCCGTTGGCTGCCGAAACATCCTCCACATATTTGTTGAAGCTGAAGATGCCGTTGGGCGGGATCACAACCCCATCGAACTTCTCTGCCGCCACCTGGATGTTGCGCATCCGCTCGCGGCTGCTGCCCGCAAAGTAGCTGGTGCCGCTGGCGACTAGCTCCCGAATGCCCATCTCGGCGACCCGGTTGCTGTCCACTGCCGGGGCAACCGGCTCCACCACCAGGAGGGCCGAGTCGTGGCCTGCCTCCAGCGCCTCCTGGATCGCGACGATCGAGGCGTCAACATTGAGCTGGCGGCCCGGCTTGCTCAGTTGCAGTACCGTCACATTGCCGGTGGATGGGTCAAAGCGCAGCCGGGCATCGCGCGGGGCCAGGTAAATCTGCGCCGCCCAGCCCTCCAGCACCCGGCGCAGCCGCTCCTCATCGGCCTCCGGCGGGTTGTCCGAGATGAGGATGGACGCCAGGGTAGCCGGGTCTAAGGCAAACTCCAGACCATAGCGGCTATCTTGCAGCAGGAGCGCGGGCGGCGCGTTGGCTGTGAGCGGCGTTGGCGCGGCGGTAGGCGCGCTGGCCGGCGCGGACGCCGGCGGCTCCAGCCGGATCACCTCCAGCGCCGTCGTGATATGCTCGCCGGGCTGGGCAGCCTGGAGGGCGCTCACCAGCCGCTCGACCGTCGCCTCCACATCCACATCCAGCCCCGGCTGCGCCGGCACGGTCACATCCCCGACTTGGGTCGCCGCCCGGGCCGGGGTGCGCACGTCGGCGGCGATCTGGCTGACGGTATGGCGCAGTTGGGCTACATCAAACACTACATCCGGTGTAATATCTACGCCCCCCAGCGCGGCGACCAGTTGGTCGGCCAGACGGCCAGGCCCGCTGCCCGCGCGACCGACCAGATAGGCGCGGTTGACCGCCGCCAGCAGATCGCTCTGCGCCCGCGCTTGCTCGCCCGTAATGGGCCACTGGCGGCCATTGTGCTCAATGCTCAAGGTGGGCAGCGGATAGCGCAGCATGGTTTGGGTGACGCGGCTCAGGGCAGCCGCTCGGGTCAACCCTCCCACAGGCACACCGGCAATGGTGACGCCGCTGTAGATGCGGTTGGTATGCCACACCTGCCACCAGACCACCAAACCGAACAGGGCCAGGGCCGACAACGCGGCAAAAAGCACGGCAAAGTCGCCGGGGGTGCGCCGGATGCGCGCCGACGAGCGCATCTCTCGCAAGGAGGGACGCAGCGTTGAATGCATGGCGTTATCCTTTCACCCGCCCACTTTCACCCGCCCAATTGTGGCACGACAAAAAGGCGCGGGATTGCCAGGTCCAACACAAAGAGCAGCACAAAGGGCAGCGCCCAAGCGCCGGTGCGCGCCCAGGCCAGCCACCGCGCGACCGCAGGCCGCGCCATCCACCGCTTGAGCCGCGCCGGCAGCCAGCGCAGCACAGACTTGCTTGTGCCGCCCAGCAGCAGGGGCTGGAAGAGCAGCAACAGCGCGAACAGGCTGATGGAGAGGAGCGTCCACTTGTCTAGATAACCCGTCACGGCCCCGCTCATCGCCATCGCGCCCGCCAGCACCAGCGCCAGAAAGCCGGTGATGGCTCCCTGCAGTGGTTGGAGCACCTCGCGCCAGCCAAGCGCGACGATGGTGCTGATGGGCAGCAGCCCCCAAAAAAAGTACCGCCCCTGGTGCTGGACAAACTTCATGTTGTACCAGAGATAGCTCACGGTCACCACGACCAGGATGAGGCCGAAAAGAAGTAGCACCGAGAGTTGGAAGACATCCATGTCCGTGTCGGGGCCGCCGGAGATAAAGCGCACCGTCGCCCACAACACGCCCATAAAGATCACGCCGGTGAAGAGCAGCAGGGCGGTGTAGATGCGCTCGTCCATAAAGACACCCATCCAGCCAAAGACACCCCAAAAGCTCTTGAAGGTGAAGCCAAAGGCGCGCTCGCCATAGGCGACCCAGCCGTTGTCGGCGATCCAGTCATTGGTGCGCGCCTGGCCGACCACCACCTGATCGTGCCAGGCCAGGCCCAAGAAGTCCCACGCGCCATAGAGCAGCACATTGCGCACCCAGATGGGCAGGGCCAGCAGACAGGCCGGAATGACCACCCAGAGCGCCGCCCGCCCCCCGCGCAGCAGCGCCTGCCGGCTCGGTGCAAAGGCAACCGTGCCCAGCGTCATGCCCCGCACGCGCGGGCGCAGCCAGCTTACCACCACAACGACGGCAACCACGATCGGCAGCAGCATGTAGGCGTAAATCTTGGTCAACAGGCCCAGCCCCATCAGCACCCCTAACACCAGCAGGTGATGGCGCTCCCGCCGCGCTGCAAAGAGGACGAGCGCCCGGGGCAATGCTGCGCTGCCATCATAGTAGCGGTCATAGTAGCGGTCCCGCATCCAGTGGAGCAACACCAGCATGGCCGCCAGCAACAACAACTCGGCCAGCCCATCGTTGTTCACGGCTGCGGCCATCGCCATATGCATCGGCAACAGCGCGCTGAAGGCGGCCGCGCCCAGGGGGATCAACGTCTTGCCGGGGAAGACTAGTTCCAGACACAGATAGAGCAACAGAATGGAGAGCATCCCGATCAGCACGCCAAACAGGCGCAGCGCCACCAGACTTCCACCCGACAGCCAGAAAACCGGCGTCACCAGCAGATAGTAGAGCGGCGGCTGATAAGACTCATAGCGCAGGCTGGCCGTACTAAGCTTGGGCGCAAACTTCGTCGAAAGCAATATATCCAGCTTTTCCTGGTCATAGTCGCCGGCGCGTAACACCGGCAGCCCTAGCCCTGCGGCAATGTGGGCCACGTAGTTGTAGTGGGCCGGTTCATCGGGCGCCTGCCAGGCCGGCGTCAGGATAGCAAAGAGGCTGGCCGCGACCAGATAAGCGGCCAGCAGCAGCGCCATCCAGCGCCGCGGCGTCTGGATATAGAGCCGATCAAAGGCGGCAAAGGCGCTCACCGGCGGGTGCGCTGCCGGCGCCTGCTCGGCCAGCGGCGCGGGCAGTGTATAGCTCACTGCGAGGCTCTTAACGCCCTGGCGCATGGGGTCCCCTG
>DATLZJ010000663.1:0-3681 GCA_035574055.1 Caldilineaceae bacterium | reverse complement strand
CTTCCCGCCGGTTTCAGGCGGTCAGGAGGGCGCTGTGGAGCCAAACATGAATCCAGATGTACGCCCAGGGATAGAGGCGCCGGTGAAGCTCTTTGAGATCACCGACCAACCGCTTTCGCTGGACGAGGCGGCGCGGCGGGTGAGCCGGCCCGATTGCGGCGCGATCGCCACCTTTGCCGGCATCGTGCGCGGCGAGACGGCAACCGGCGACGGGCTACGGGGCACCGATTATCTGTACTACGAGGCGTATGTGGAAATGGCCGAGGCGATGCTGGCCCGCATTGGCGAGGAGATCCAGGAGCGCTGGCCCAAGGTGCGAGCGGTGAGCATTTTACACCGGATTGGCCGTTGCGAAATCGGCGAGCCGAGCGTCGTGATTGCTGTGGCGACGCCTCACCGCGGCGACGGCTGCTTTGAGGCGTGCCGCTATGCCATTGAGCGGCTCAAGGCGGTCGTGCCCATCTGGAAACAGGAAAATTGGAGCGACGGCCAGGTGTGGGTCGAGGGGCCGCGCCAGCCGGAGCTGGACTTGTCGGCGCCGCCTGCCAGGGAGGACCGCCGGGCATAGAAGGTGAAACCGGGACGAACTCGACTAAATTTGACAAGCCTGGCCCTGCATGTTATAGTAGTCTGTATCGCCTGATAGGACTGGCCTCGGCGCCAACGTCGAGGTTCTGCAACTTAACAGCGAGATAGTGGGCGGATTGCGCTGTCGCTGCCGGTCATGTGCGCCGGCAGAGGAACTTCCCGACTCCCATTCCCTGGCTTCGAGGAGGAGCCAAGGAAAGGTTGCCCCACGAAACCGTAAGTGGGGGCAGCCATCCGGCAACGGATGGTTGACTACAACCGCAACAGAGAGCAGTCCCGCCTGGGTGACCAGGTAAGGGGTGAAAGGGTAGGGTAAGAGCCTACCAGCGGGGCCAGCGATGGTCCTGGCTAGGCGAGCGTGCAACTGGGAGCAAGGCGAGTGGGTCATGCTGTGGCTGGCTTTTGCCGTAACAAGGTGGAAGCGCCGGGGTATGATCTCGTCGCAGCGGTGCGGGTGAAGCTGGGTAACGCCCAGCAGGCCACAAACCGCCAGGGCATCGGTTCTGAGATAGATGACAGTGCAGGTCGAGCGGCGAACAGCCTGCGCCCATTTGGGCGGCGGCCTGACAGAATCGGGGGTACATATCCGCCTTCATATCCGGTCTGAATTTGCGGAGCCATCCAATTTCGGCTACAATGGAGGCACGCTGGCGACGGCTCAGGTGAGCGCAGCCGCTAGGCCGACGTGGCGGAATTGGCAGACGCGATAGACTTAGGATCTATTGCCCGAAAGGGTGTGGAGGTTCGAGTCCTCTCGTCGGCACCTGGGGCAGTGGGGGCCCGTGGCCTAGCGGGAAGGCGTCTCCTTTGCAAGGAGAAGATCGTCGGTTCGAATCCGACCGGGTCCACTTCCCACCCTAGCGGGTGGATCGTCGGTCTGGTGCAGCGCCTGAGCGGGAAGAGTCTGAGGGAGAAGGGGATAGGCGTCGCGGAATCTGCGGGCGTAGTTCAGTGGTAGAACGTCTCCTTGCCAAGGAGAAGGTCGTGAGTTCGAATCTCATCGCCCGCTCTCAGAAGGCCGGCCAACTGGCCGGCCTTTTTGCCGACGGCCCTTCAGAACACCAGACGGTGGATTTGAGTGCTACGGGGTAGTTTTCTCGTTTGCCGAGGTAGCTCAGTTGGTAGAGCACAGCACTGAAAATGCTGGTGTCCCCAGTTCAAGTCTGGGCCTCGGCACCTAGTGACTGGCGGCTGACAGTAGGCGGTGTGTAGTTGAGGAGATAGGAAATAGAAGGGTAGCCAGGTGCGCTCTTCGCCCTATTTGCTACATTCTCTTTTCTATTTTCCAATTCCAAGCCATCGGTTGCCGGCCACCTGCCGCCAATGGGGGATCGTCTAACGGCAGGACTACGGACTTTGGATCCGTCAATCGGGGTTCGAATCCCTGTCCCCCAGCCAATGCCGGGGCAGGGAAGCCTGCCCCGGTTTTTACTGGCGGCCCCGTGGAACCGAATATGGCGTCTGTAGCTCAATGGCAGAGCACCAGATTGTGGATCTGGGTGTTGTGGGTTCGAGCCCCATCAGACGCCCCACGTACAACGACCTCTGGAGAAATCCGGAGGTCGTCTTGTTATTAGCGCCCCTGGCGCTAAGTCGGTGGTCATCCTAACAGCCGCACGGCGCGCGGTGGCAGGCCGGGCGCTCGATTGCATCCGGCGGCAGAGGCAGGTATACTATGGACAACTCGCAACCGCCCGCCGCCACCAGATCAGTCGCACCCCGACATGTCCTGTCTGCTCATTGCCACTCTTGGTGCAGAACCACAGGTCGTTTCCCTAGCGACAGAACTGCTGTTGCGCCGCGGCGCTGCTCTGACGGAGGTGGTCATTGTCCATACCGACGCACACCGTCCACCGATTCGTCAAGCCCTCTCCCGCCTCCAGGAGATCTTTGCCGCACAGCCGCACTGGCCGCCGTTGCAGACCGTCCAGGCGCCGGTTGCCGACACGCTGACCCCCCAAGAACTGGACCTCTTTGGGGACACCCTCTACCAAACGCTTCAATGCTGGCTCCAGCGCCGGGTTCACATCCATCTGCTGCTCGCCGGAGGTCGCAAGTCCATGGCCATGGTGGGCATGAGCGTGGCCCAACTGCTGCTGGGACCGGAAGATGCGGTCTGGTACCTCTACTCGGATGAGGCACTGCGGCGCTCGCGGCGTATGACCTTGGCGCCCGGCGACCACGCCCAATTGGTGGCGGTGCCTCTGCCCCATCCCACCCTGGCCCCACCCCACTTGACGCCCACCGGTCAGGCGCCTACCCGCGCCGCGGCGCTGGCCGCAGTGGATGCTCAGCGCGCTGCTCAAGCCCATCACTTTCTTCATCAGGTGCTCACCCCAGCCGAGCGCCGTCTGGCTATGCTGCTGGCGACGGAAGTGCTCACAGTGGGGGAAGCAGCCGCGCGCCTGAGCAAGTCGCCCAAGACGATCACCAACCAGTTGACCGCTATCTACAGTAAGCTGGAAAGCAGCTTCGGCCTTCAACCCGACCCAGGCGTCAAGCGCGAGTTTCTGCGCCGGGAGCTGGCCCCCTATTTAGCCGCAAACGAGCCGGTTCGTGAGCGGCAAATTTAGGAGCTAGCTCCCATGACAACGGATTCCTAGCCGGCTATTCTGGTCCCGGAGGCTGGGCGCAAAATAGACAATCGAACGAGAACAACGGCAATGAACCCTCACGAGCAGATCCGGTTAGCGGCCCTGGCGGGGCTGCTGCATGACATCGGCAAGTTGATGCTGCGCGCCGGCGCCGCCGGCCATCGCAATTGGGATGCAGAGGCCGAGCGCGATTTCAAGTATAAGCACGCCATGCTCTCGGCCAGCTTTGTGGACGACCAGGTACCGGCGCCCTGGCGGCGGGCGGTGTCGGGCAGCGCCGGCAACCACCACCGGCCGCGCCCCAACGACGCCATGGACCTGGCGGTTACTCTGGCCGACATCCTCTCGGCGGCCGAGCGAGACGACGGGACGCAGGATGAGGATGTGCGCCAGCGCCACCCCCGCCAGTTGCTCTCGATCTTTGCGCAACTGACGGCTGATGAACGGCGGTTGGACGCGGAAGAGCGTAGCCAGGCCTACCTGCCGCTCCGCTCACTGG
>DATLZJ010000662.1:0-4956 GCA_035574055.1 Caldilineaceae bacterium | reverse complement strand
GCCGAGCGGGACGCGTATGGCGGTCTCACCCCACGCGAGCGGGAGATCGCGGCGCTGGTGGCCGAGGGGCTGACCAATCGCCAGATCGCCGAGGCGTTGGTCCTCTCCAAGCGCACGGTGGACGCCCATATCGGGGCCATCCTCGCCAAGCTCAACTTCACCTCTCGCGCCCAGATCGCCGGCTGGGTGGCGCAGAAGGGGTTGGAGGGTTGAGCGAAGACCGAGAGCCGAGCGAACGCATTTTCTAGGTATACCCGCGCGCGAGGATTCGGTATCCCTACCGATGGCCGGCGGGGTGGGCTGCGCGATGATGATGCCGTCGCCAGCAAGCAGCGGCTCCAGGAAGGAGCCATCACCCTGAAAGGAGAAACCTCAGATGACCGGCCAAACCAACACCCTTGCAGAGTACATCCTTAACCACTTCGACCGCCTGTGGAATGAGGGACGCGAAGCCGAGCTGTTGGACCAGTTCGCCGACGATGCCGTGGTGACCAACTACCCGCCCATTGACGGCAGTCACGGCGTTTACCGGGGGAAGGCAGAGATCGCCCAGTTTGTGCGCAACCTGCTGCCCGGCTTCCATGTGGAATCGCGCGAGTTCCAGGAGAACGGCGACCGGGTCACCTGGTACTCGACGGTAAGTAATGATGGGATGCGGGCGATGGGGATTGACAGCCTGGATTGCGTCACCGAGGCGGTGATCCGCAACGGCAAGATTCACTCCTTCAACCCGACCTTCACGCCTGAATCGGTCGCCAAGATGCAAGCCATCGCCAAGCAGTAGCGGCCTGTCTGTCCCCAACAAATAAGCTCCCTAGCCGCCAGGGCTGGGGAGCTTCGTTTTGCCAGGACTCGCTTTTCCAGAAGATCAGAAGCGAGGGGTCAATCCTTGAGCGCGCCCGCCGTCAGGCCGGCGATAAACTGGCGCTGCATGAAGAGGAAGACCACGATGATAGGCAGGGTGCCCAGGAAGGAGCCGGCCAGGATGGTGCCAAAGGGGGTGCGATAGGGGCCATGCAGCAGCGCCACCCCCAGGTTGATGGTGTAGAGGTCTTTGTCTGAAAGGACGATCAACGGCCAGAGGAAGTCATTCCATGCGCCGTTGAAGGCCAGGATGGCAAGGATGCCGTAGGCCGGTTTTTGAATCGGCGCGACGATCCGCCAGAAGAGGCCGAACTCGGTGCAGCCGTCTATGCGCCCGGCGTCGAGCAGCTCATTGGGCACGCCCATCATGTACTGGCGCATGAGAAAGATGTAAAAGGGCGAGACGGCAAAGGGCACGATGATGGCCCAGTAGGTGTTGATCCACTTCAACCAGCTCATCTCGATAAAGAGCGGGATGAGCAACACCTCGAAGGGCAGCATCAGGCTGATCAGCACCAGCATAAAGGCCAGCCGTTTGCCCTTGAACTCGTACTTTGCTAGGGCAAAACCGGCCAGCGACGTAAAGAAGATGGCGAGTGCGCTGCGCACAATCGCCAAGAAAAAGCTGTTGAAGGTCCAGCGCATGAAAGGCTCTTCATTGAAGAGGTAGCGGTAGTTCTCCAGGTAGAGGGGGATGCCCAGCACGCGCGTGACTTGCCCTGGGTAGATGTCGGGATTGACCAGGGTCAGGGGGTAGAACTTGAGCGGCCAGCTCCAGATCTCGCTGTTGGGCTTGAAGGTGGAGATGAGCATATACACATAGGGCGCTGCGGTCAGAAAGACGCCAAAGATCAGCAGCGCATTGATGAGCACACCCGTCAGCACACGGCGCGCCCGCAGGACCAGACCATAGCGCCTTGCGCTGCGCGCTAGCTCGACGCTTTGTTCCAGGTTGTTGAGATTGGTCGTAGCCACAGCTCAATCCTCACGGAACGCACGGAAGAAGTAGAGATTGATCACCGACAGCGCCAGGATGATCAGCACCAAGGTATAGGCGACCGAAGAGGCGTAGCCCAGCCTGAAGTAGCGGAAGCCGGTAATGTAGAGGTACATGGACATGGTGAGGGTGGCATCCGCCGGCCCGCCGCCGGTCAGCAGGAATGGTTCGGCAAAGAGGCTGTAGGAGCCGATGATGGACTGGATGACGACAAACATCATGACCGGGCGTAGCAGAGGGATGATGATCCGGAGCAGGATTTGCCAACTATTGGCCCCATCAATCATCGCCGCCTCGATCAGCGAGTTGGGGATATTTTTTAACCCGGCCAGGAAGTAGAAGGCGTTAATGCCGCTCCAGCGCCAGACGCCCAGCAGGATGACTGCGGGCATGGCCCAGCGGGTCGAGGTCAGCCAGGGGACCTTGTCCAGGCCGATCTGCTGTAGGCCGGCGTTCAACATGCCGTACTCGGTGTCGAGCACCAGCACAAAGATCAGTGAGACCACGACCGACGAGGTCAGCACCGGAAAGAAGAAGCTCACCCGGTACAACTGGGTCAACTGCTGAGCATAGACCGAGTTGAAGGCAAGCGCCAGGGCAAAGGCAAGCGGGAGCTGAATCAAGAGGCTACCCAGCGCAAAGTAGGTGGTGTTGAGCAGCGACTGGATGAAGCGGCTATCCTGCATCAGTTCGGCGTAATTCTTGAGGCCCACCCATTTGGGTGTGCTGAGTCCCGTCTGCTCCTGGAAGCTCAACAACAGCGAATAGACGACGGGAAAGATGAAGAAAGCGGCAAAGAGGAGAAAGAAGGGAGCGATAAAAACATAGGGCGCCAGCTTACGCTGGCTGTTGAACCACCAGCTTGTACTGGGCGCCTGACGTTGCGTTTGGACTGCCATTCATGCCTCCATCGAAGCGAGCGTACCGGCGACGGAGCCTGTGGGGCGGCGCGGATGGGGCGACGAGTCCGGCCCCATCCGCGGGATCGTTCGGTGCAGATTGGCCCGCTAGGCGCCGATAATCTGGTCAACCTCGGCGCGGGCCTGTTCCATGGCCTGCTCCACGGGCATCTGGGTCTCCTCGGAGAGGACCGGCGTGATCACCAGGCGGGAGAAGGCGTCCGTCACTTCAGGCCACCAGGGGGAGTTGTTCAATGGAGGCATATCTTCGGCGCCAGCGGTGATGAACTCGGCCGGTCGCTGGTTGTTGAAGTAGGGGTCTTGGAACTGCATGCGCTCATCCTCCCAGGCGGGCACCCAGGTGGGGTAGAGGTTCTGCATCTCAAAGCCCAGGAGCACGCCATCGTTGGTGAGATTGCAGTAGCGAATGAAGTCCCAGGCAGTCTCTGCATTTTGGCTCTGCTCGGTGATGCAGGTGCCCGTGCCGCCATAGGTGCCGCTGGTGGCGCCGCTGCCGTCCTGGAACTTGGGCAGCAACGCCATCTCCCATTTGCCTTCCAGGCTGGCTGCGTTGTCCTTCATAAAGCCTTGCATCCAGGGCGCGCCCATATGGGTAGCGAACTCATCGGCCATCATCTGTCCGTAGAAGGCTTGGTCGGCGGCGCGCTCGATGGCGATCTCGTCAGTCCAGCGCCAGTCGGCCAGCATCTGCATCACCCGCACACCACCCTCGTTATCGAAGGAGGGGTTGCCCTCCGGGTCGAAGAAGCCGTTGAAGGCTTGGGCGATGATCCACCAGTAATCCCAGCTGGTCGGGCTGAGCGAGATCCACTTCTTGCCGGTGGCGGCGACATAGTCCTTGCCGGCCTGGGTAAATTCCTCCCAGGTGCTCCACGGGTAGCTGATGCCGGCGTCGCTCAACAGGTCGTGGCGGTAAAAGATGAGACAGGCGTTCAGCTCATTGCCGATGCCGTAATAGTTACCCTGCCAGCTCCAGGGCGACAAGGCGGACCGGGTGTAGAGGTTCTCTTCATCAGCGCCAAGCAGGTCATTGAGCGGCACAAAGCCGATCCGTTCGCCTTTGACGAACTGGCCGAAGCGGGAGATTTCGATGTCGGCGATGTCGGGTGCGCCGGTGCCGGCGACGAGGCTGGTCAGCACCTTGTTGTGCATCTCGTCGTAGGTCAGCTCCTGCACATCCACGGAGACGTTGGTGTTGACCTCTTCCTTGTACCGTTCGGCCAGCGCGGGATACCATTTGTTGCGGTTGGTGGCAAAGCCCCAGAAGACTAGTTCAATTGCCTCGCCGGCCGGCGCTGCTTCGCCGCTCTCGCCGCCGGTGGTCGCTGCGGGGCCGGCGGCCGGCGTACAGGCGGCCAGCGCGGCTGCGCCGGCGGTCACGCCTACGGTCTTGAGAAAGAGGCGCCGATTCATTCGGGTTCTGACTATCGTGCCATTCATCATGAGTCTCCTTACCATGGTTTTGCAGCATCAACGATTGATGAATACCCCTGTACCCTGCTGTGGCTGTTGGATGACGGAGAGCCAACTGCCGGGCGTTGACGGGTATAACGCGTTGGCAGACATCGCACACCGAGGGCGCACACGGGCGAGTGGCGACCCGGCGGATTCTCATCTGGCGAATGGACTGGTTGCTGTAGAGGTCCGTGGCAACCCAAGGATGCTCTACAGCAGAGCCTGGAGGACCTTGAATGAAATCAGAGATAAGAGCTAGTGCCACTATAGCCGGGTAGCCGCCGAATGTCAAGCCAAGCAAAAAAGCTAACAATTTCGGCGCTTTGGATGATTTGACAAGGGGGGGCGGCCATGGTATGATTTTAGACACAATCAACGCGGGGTGGAGCAGAGGTAGCTCGTCGGGCTCATAACCCGAAGGTCGTAGGTTCGAATCCTACCCCCGCTACTCAGAGCCGCCGGGCCGCATGGCCGGCGGCTCTAACTTGGCGACGTAGCTCAGACGGTTAGAGCGAGGGCTTCATAATCCCTAGGTCGTGCGTTCGATCCGCACCGTCGCCACTACACCACAAGATGTAGTAGAGCTGCCCCAGGGGATTGCCTATATCTCGCGCACCTGCCGACTATCCGAAAGGCAGGTGTTTGTTTTGCAGCGAGGAACTCCCCTCCGCTATGCAGCGGACCAATTCTTCCTAGACTGTGCGGCTCGGCGGCTAACCC
>DATLZJ010000661.1:0-7146 GCA_035574055.1 Caldilineaceae bacterium | reverse complement strand
AGTAATGGTTGAAGACCAGCTCCGGGTTCGGCCCATCCACCAGCACCACATCTTCCGGCCCGGCGCCGGCGCTGATGGTCTGGGCGGCGCTGCGGAAGTCGGGCTTGTGCAGCGTGGTATCCGTATACAGCCGTTCCAGCGCGAGGGCATTGGCGGCGAGCAAAAGCGCCAAGACCAGGGTAGGCGCGGCTAGGTCAACATGGTGCAGGCTACGGTCAGGCCGCCACCAGCGAGGCGATAGCCCGGCCACCCCTCCTGCCGCCAGCAGCAGCAGGGGCACGCTGATGAAGATCGGGTAGCGCACGTGAAAGTCGGGCTGGCGCACCACCAGCAGCATGATCACGCCCAGCGCCGTCCCCAAAAGCGCGGCCAAGAAGAGGGCGGCCTGGCCGCGCCGCGCCCAGGCCGCGATCCCCAGTGCAGCCAACACCAGGTAGACCCACGGCAGCCAGTCCATCCAAGGTGTGGGCATGGTCTCGCCCACGCTGTAGGCGCGCAGCAATAGCCAGGGCGCTTGGGCCGGGTCCAACGGCGGTCGCCAGCCCTCAAAGGCCAGGAGCCGCCAGCCGCGTACCATCCAGGGGGAAAAGAGCAGCGCCACCGTCACGCCTGCGCCCACCCACCGGCGCAGCGGGCGTCGTTCCCGGCCCAGCAGCCACCAGAGCGCGGCAAAGGCGGTATGGCTCAAGGGGACCAGAAAGCCGAAGTAGTGGAGGTAGATGGTCGCCGTCGTCGCCAGCACATAGCCGGTCCAGACGCCCCAGGGAAATTTGCCGGCCTCGTCTGCCAGCAGCCGCCAGAAGCAGAGGGTGGAGAGCAGCCCCGCGGCCAGCAGCCAGCTATACATGCGCGCCTCTTGGGCATACCAGACCTGAAAGCCGTTGGTCGCCAGCAGCGCCGCGGCCAGCAACCCAATCTGGCGGCTGCCCAAGTCCACGGCCAGCCGGTAGAGGAGCGCCACAGCCCAGACGCTGGGCAGGAGCGAGAAATAGCGCACGCCAAAATCCGTCTCGCCGGTGAGCGCGATCCAGCCCTTGAGCAGCACAAAGTAGCCAGGCACATGCTCCACCGGCATCTGGGCCAGCATCTCGCCCAGCGGCAGCGCGCTGCGCACCAGGCTGATGCCCTCGTCGCTCCAGAGGCTTTGGTAGTCCAGGTGGCAGGCGCGCAGGCCAAAGGCCAGGAGCAGCAAGAGCGCGCAAAGCCAGGTAGCGGCCCGGTCCGGCATCACGTGTGCGCTAGAACAGGACCTCGGCCCCGCGGCCTTGCTGGATCAAGGGCACATAGCTCTCCAACGCCTGCTGGACCGCCGGGTCGGTCAGGTCCAGGGTGTGGCGGCGTTCGGCGGCCATGTAAGCGGCGGTGACCAGCCGCGTGATCGCCAGGCCGTAGGACCAGGGGAGAAAGCCATCGCGGCCCGCCAGGAAGGCAGCGGCGGCGTCGGCGTTCTCGTCGGGGTAGCCGTAGAGGTCAGCCTCATTGTGGTGGACGGTCAGCAGCCCCCGTGAGGCAGTCGCCTTCTCCAGCGCCCGCTCGGCGTCGGCAATGGCCTCGGCGGCTACATCCCCGATAAAGACCTGGAGGCTGGACGAGAGCGTGTTGATCTCAAAGGCATAGCCCGGCCCCATACCGTCCACCAACAGCCGCAACCCCTGCTTCTCGAACATCCAGGAATTGGTGAACTGGGCCTTGACCAACTGCCCCGTCTCCGGGTTGCGGTAGGTGAAGAGTCCGGTGGTGAAGTCCTCGGCGGGCGTCTTGGCATAGTCCACGCCAAAGCGGTCCAGGAGCCGTTGCCGCCATTGGGGCTGGCCCCACTTGAGCAGCGCCACTTCGGCGGTGACGGCGACCGGCTCCAGGAAGGTAGGCGGTTTGTCCAGCGGCGTCAGGGCATACCAGCCTACAGCGATGCTGTGACAGCCCATGTCCGACAGCACGCCGCCGCCCTGGCGGGTCGGGTCCCAGAACCAGGGTTCATGGGGACCGCCATGCTCCTCGGCGGAGCGCACCAGCACCAGCGGCCCCATGGTGCGCTGCTGGGGGGCAAGCTGCGCCATCTGGGTGCGCAGGGGCTTCATAAAAAGCTGGTTCTCAAAATAGGCGGTGCGCAAATTGGCGCCCTCGGCCAGCTCCACCAGCCGCCGCGCCTCGGCGATTGTGCGGCCCAGGGGCTTTTCGCAGATGACGCCCTTGAGCGCCGCGCCGGCCTGCACGGCCTCGACAATCTCCTCCATGATCGCGACCCGCTCATAGTTGGGCGCATAGATGGCTATGGCGTCCACATGGGGGGCCATCTCGCGGATGCTGTCATAGACGGTTCCCGCGCCGACGCCTAGCTCGCGCACCTGGCGACTCAACGCCTCGGCATGGGCGCGCGTGCGCGAGGTAATGCCCGCGACCTCCATATTGCGAATCTGGGCAATGGCCTGTACCTGGAATTTGGCGATAAAGCCCGCGCCGACAAAGCCTACACGTAACGGCGGCATAGCGTTCTCCCAAAGTTGGTCTGGATCAGGGCGGATAACTGGTTCTCAAAAAGGATACCCGGCTGCGTTTAGTCTCAACAGCGACGGAGTGACTCAAATCGGATGAATCGCATCAGACAGGAGCAAGTGATATGAACACTACGATCCCGCAATGGGTTCAACAGATCGGTTG
The DNA here is from genome assembly GCA_035574055.1 of Caldilineaceae bacterium. Classification (GTDB taxonomy): domain Bacteria; phylum Chloroflexota; class Anaerolineae; order Caldilineales; family Caldilineaceae; genus QEUY01. The sequence continues at coordinate 4,488 of DATLZJ010000661.1, read as the reverse complement.
GGAATGGAACACGATTCGCCAACGCTTCGGCCCGCTTGTGGAGGAAGAGGCCGAGCCGCTCCAAGACGCCGGCCCGGTCTTGCCGGCGGAGACGCGCTCCCGGCGTTCCTCTACCCCGACCACGGGGGAAGCCTATCTTGCCCGGCTGACGGGTGAATGGTGGTAGCATCTCTAGCCGCCATTGCCGGAGCGCCGCTGGTTATTGTACCCTCTCTGCCCAAAGGTAGCCTACTCCTATACTGTCTCTGTTATGCTGTCTCTGCGAAAAGCTACATGTTCAATTGAGGATATGCTTATACAAGCCGGAGACAGTGAGATGATCTTTGTGGTCGAGGAATCGGTAGATGGAGGGTACGAGGCTCGCGCGCTGTCTCATGCGATCTTTACTCAAGCGGAGACGCTATCGGAGCTGCGCGAGATGGTGCGCGATGCCGTCCTTTCCCATTTCGATGAACCAGAGCGACCTAGGCTTATCCGAGTTCACACATGTACCATCTCGTAGGTGCGCTATCTTAGCGCACGCTTCTTTGGGTGAATCCGTTGTGCGGCAAGGATGCCGCACCTACGAACGACTGTGCGGCAAGGATGCCGCACCTACACGGGTCAGAACAGTTTTAGCTGCAAATCCTCCGCCTTTTCTTTCGGCTTGCGGGCTGTGCCGGCCTGCACGGCCTTGAGCGCCGCCTCGATGTCCTCCACGAAGCGTGAGGGCGCCGGCTCCCATTCCCGGCCAAAAAGGAAGCGGCGCCGCGCCTGGGTGAGGATCAGCTTCTGTTGGGCGCGGGTCATGCCTACATAGAAGAGCCGTCGCTCCTCTTCGACATCTACTTGCTTTCTGCTGGCTTCGCTGCCCTGGGGCAGATAGGGCAGTAGCCCCTCCTCGCAGCCCACGATAAAGACTACCGGGAACTCCAGCCCCTTGGCGGCGTGCAGCGTGAGCAGCGTCACCCGGTCGGCGCGGGGGTCATACTCATCGGCCTCGCGGCGGAGCGCCATCGCTTCCAGGAACGCGGCCAGGTCGTCGCCGTAGGCGGCAGCCTGGCGCAGCAGCCGGGCGGCGCGCTCCTGCTGGGCTGCGCTGGGCGGCTCGCCCTCGGCTTCGGCCAGGAAGGCTTGCACCCGCTGCGCCAGCTCGACCACCGGGGTTGTGGGCGGCATCTGCGCCAGCTCGCTCCAGAAAGCGGCCAGGCGCGCCAGCCGGCGTCCCTGGGCGGCGCTGAGGCCGGGTAGCGAGCTGGCCTGAGCCAGCCCGTGGCCGACGCCGTGAGCCGCGATCTGCGCCGTCACCTGATCTACCTGGGCGGGCGAGAGCGCGCCGCGGCCCGCGCCCAATAGCGGCTCCAGCGGCAGCGCCGCCTGGGGCGCATAGCGCAGCCAGAGCAGCGCCAACAGCGCCCGTACCTCCCGGTGGTTTGCCAGCGCCGTCTGGCCCACCACCTGAAAGGGGATGCCGGAGCGGTCGAAGGCCTCCACCAGCAAGCGGCTCTGGGCGTTGAGCCGGTAGAGCACGGCAAAATCGCCAAAACTGCGCGTCCCTGTCTCGGTCCCCTCGACCCGCGCCGAATCCAGGGAAAAGTAACTGGTGCCGCCCACCATCTGCTCAATGCGGTGGACCACATACTCGGCCTCGGCCCGGTCGGTGGGGGCGCGGTAGGTGTCTACCTTCACCTGTTCGGCAAACTCGGACCAGAGGCGCAGCGCCGCGTCGCTCTCCTGGCGGCCCGCGGCGCGGGCGATGACCTGGCTTGCGGCGTCGAGCAGCGACTGGGGCGAGCGGTAACTCTGGCGTAGATAGACGGTGCGCGCCGTGGGGTAGTCCTGCTGGAAAGCCAGGAAATAGCGATGGTCGGCCCCGCGAAAGCCGTAGATGGCCTGGTCCGGGTCGCCGATGACGCAGAGGTTGGCGCCCCCATGGGCGGGATCGCCGGCCAGCAGCCGCAGCAGGCGGTATTGGGCCAGGTTGACATCCTGGTATTCATCCACTGAGATCCAGCGATAGCGCGCCCGTATTGCGGCCAGCGCCGCCGGGTCGCTCTCCAACAGGCGCACCGGCAAGCGCAACAGGTCGTCGAAGTCCAGCAGATGGGCCGCGGCCAGCGCCTCCTGATAGCGCCGGTAGGCGCCGGGCAGCGCCGGGTCCAGCGTTGCCGTCTCTGGGTCGTCCGGCGCGAGCAGCCGGTTCTTGGCCGCAGAAATCTGCTCCAGCAAGCCGGCTGCCTCCTGCTCGGTAAGCGCCGGGAGCGCGCGGCGCAACAGCGCCAGGCGGTCTTCCTCGCCAGCAATGGCAAAGGAGGGAGGCAGGTTTAACGACTCGGCGTAGGTCTGGAGAAGTTGAAGGCCGAAGGCGTGGAAAGTCTTGACAGTGATACTCGCCGCTTGTTCTTTTCCAAGCAGTGCGGCCAGCCGCTCGGCCATCTCCTCGGCGGCTTTGTTGGTGAAGGTGATCGCCAGGATGTTGGCCGGGTCTACGCCGTGGCTGCGCACCAGCTGGGCGATGCGCACGGTGAGGGTGCGGGTCTTGCCTGCGCCTGGGCCGGCGACGATGACCAGCGGCGCGTCAATGCACTCGACCGCGGCGCGCTGGTCGGCGTTGAGGCGGGCCAGCCATGCCTGCGCCTCGCCCGATTGCTCGCGGGCCGCCGGCTCCTGGGCGGGGCTGGCCGGCAGCGGCGGCTCACCGGTAGAACGCGCGTCAAACGGCCCCGGCGCTGCCCAACTGGGCGCAGCCTCATCTATCGTGGCCTCATCCGCTGTGACCTTATCCTCTACGCCCTCGTCCTCTAGGCCCTCGTCCTCTAGGTTCTCAACTGTTGGGCTTGAGTTCCCCTCGCTCGATCTATAGAGCGCCGGGCGCTCACGGGTCTGGGCCGGCTCGGCGGCCAGCGCATCGTCGCCAAAGAGGCCGAGCTGCGGCGTCCCCTCCGCCGCCATACCTCTGGCAAAGATGCGGATCACCCCATACTCGCCGTCATAGCCGCCTTCGGCGACCACCTCGCCGGCGCGCATCCGGCGGATGGCTTCGGCCAGCCGGTCGCCGCCCACCGCGCGGATCTCCTCCAGCGGGACCGTGCGCAGGATCGCCAGCTCCGGCCCCAGCCGGGCCAGCAGCTTTTCCATCTCCTGCTGCACTTTGCGCGAGCCGGCGCCAGTCTGGTGGACCTCGCCTAACACCTCCGGCAGCGGGATCAAATGGGTGTAGGGGTGGGCGCGCGGCGGCCGTGCGCCGGGCGGGCGGTCGGCCAATACCTCGACGCGGTGCATCACGCCGACCGTGACCGGCTTGCCGCAGACGGGACAACGGCCCTCGTGGGCCAGCGTGGTAGGCGGCTCCCAGCAGACGCCGCACTTGCGATGGCCGTCCAGGTGGTACTTGCCCTCTTCGGGGAAGAACTCCAGCGTGCCGCCAAAGACAGACGGGTCGCCGCTGCGCAGGGCGGCCAAGAGCGCGTCATAGGCCGGCTCGGTGTAGAACACGGTCGCCTCGCGGGCCAGCTTTTGGGGCGAGTGGGCGTCGGAGTTGGAGACCAGCGTGTAGCGATCCAGCATAGAGACGCGCCAGTTCATGGGCGGGTCGGATGACAGTCCCGTCTCCAGCGCAAAGATGTGGGGCGTCAGGTCGGCGAAACAGGCCTCCACCGAATCAAAGCCGGACTTGGAGCCAAGCAGCGAGAACCAGGGCGTCCAGATGTGGGCAGGGATCAGGCAGCAGCGCTCGTCTACCTCCAAGAGAATTTCCAGCAGGTCGCGCGAGTCCAGGCCGAGAATGGGCCGCCCGTCGGCGCGGATGTTGCCGATCTTCTCCAGCTGGGCCTGGAGCCGGGCGACCGCCTCCAGCGTAGGCGCAAAGAGGATGTGATGCACCTTGCGCACGGCATCATCGCGCTTATAGATGTTGCTGATCTCGCCGGCGAGGATAAAGCGCACCGGCGCTTGGCAGGCCGCCGGCGTCTGCGCGGCGATCGCATCCTCATCCTTGAGCCGGAACAGCCCTTCCTCGGCGGGAACCAGTTTGTCGCGCATTTCGGCCAGCCAGCCGGGATGGGCAATGTCGCCGGTCCCGACAATATGGACGCCCTTGAGCTGCGCCCAGCGGGCTAGATGCTCCAAGGTGAGGTCCCGGCTGGTGGCGCGCGAGTAGTGGGAGTGGATGTGCAGGTCGGCGACAAGCTCCATAGCAGTTCCCTGAGTCCATCAGCGCCCTGGCGCCGTCAGTAACGGTTCAGGGGCATTGTAGCATAGAACGGCGCCTTCGAATCACCAGAAGGCCCCTATCTCCGCACCTCCTCGACCTCGACGACCAGCTCTTCCAACCGCTCAAAGAGATTGAGAATGCGTGGAGGGGGCGGAGTCTCGGCGTTGCGGATCAAGGCGCGCGCCGCCTCCAGCTTGGCGTGAATCTCCGACAGGTCGAGGGCGGGCACCTCCACCTCGACTTTGGGCGGCGGCGCCAGAATTTCATTGAGCCAGAGCTGGATGGCGGTCGCCAGC
>DATLZJ010000660.1:0-4097 GCA_035574055.1 Caldilineaceae bacterium | reverse complement strand
TGGACTTCCGGCGCAAGGTCGCCCCCAGCACCCCCAACCAAGTCCATCCCTTGCCCCCCGCCGAAGCAGGCCCGCCCCCAAGCGATGAGCGCCCACTGCCGCCGGCCGAGGTGATTGAAGCGGAGGGGCCAGAAGGCGGCTTTGACGACGAATGGATGGAGGACCCTGCCACCCTGGAGCCGGGGCCGTTCGAGCCGGAGCCGGCCTGGTCTCCCATGCCTGTTGCCGCGCTTGACGCCCCGGAGCAGCCATTGCCGGAGCGCCAGCTGCCGGATGAGCCGGCGCCGGCTCGCCAGCCGACGCCCTATCTCCTGCTCTTGGCGCCGGTCACCGATTTGGACGACCAGGTTGCCCTGTTGCGCTTTGTTGCCGAGGCGCGCCCGGTCGTGATCAGCCAGGTCGAAGAAGCGTTGGACGCCGACTATGTGATCCTGATCGGCCCTGCCGGCGACGCCGACGCCGACCTGGCCGAGGCGCGGCTGCGCGACCTGGGCATCGCCTGCGAACGGATCACAGGCCGCCCGGCGCAGGTCTTTGCCCCCAACGGCGATCTGGACCTGTCGTAGCGCAGCCTCGCCCTCCCCTGCCTTCCGCCCTTTCGGCAAAAGCACCCTTCACAAGGCGTTTGTCCCCGCCTCTTGAATCGGTGTAAGATAGAGGGTGTCCCGCAGGGAGTATCCAGCAGTTGGTAACAATTTGCACTTAAATTGTTCCGAAGATGTGCTATCCCCTAAGCTAGGGTTCTTTTTTTCTGCCCCATCCAATCTGCCCAACAATTGAGTAAGGAGGCAACACATGAACCGAAAGCTGTATGCACTCTTGGGCCTGCTGCTGGTCTGTACGTTGGCGCTGGCCGGCTGTCCTGCGCCCGGCGCTGCGCCGGCCCAGCAACCTGCCGCCGGTGGTGAAGAACAAGCGGCAGGAGGCGAAGCGGGCGGGGGCGAAGCAGGTGAGGTCGTCGTGCGCGCCATGCTGGAGGCCACCAGCCGTGACTTCGACACGGCTGCGGTCGAGTACTGCGAGCAGGAGACCGGCATCACCATCGAGGTGCTCAATGGTCCCGAGAGCGCGACGGACCGCCTGGCCCAATATCTCCAGTTCTTCGGCGCCCAATCACCAGATGTGGACGTGATGCAAATTGACGTCATCTGGCCCGGCATCCTCGCTGAGCATCTGGTGGACTTGACGCCTTATGTGGGCGATGCGATCAACGACTACTTCCCGGCGATTGTCGAGAACAACACGGTAGACGGCGCTCTGGTGGGCATTCCCTGGTTCACCGATGCGGGCCTCCTCTATTACCGCACCGACCTGCTGGAAAAGTACGGCTATGACGGCCCGCCTGAAACCTGGGCAGAGCTGGAGGAGATGGCGACGACTATCCAGGAGGGCGAGCGCGCCGAGGGCAACCCCGACTTCTGGGGCTATGTCTGGCAGGGCGCGGCCTATGAAGGGCTGACCTGTAATGCCCTGGAGTGGCAAGTGAGTTGGGGCGGGGGCCAGATCGTCGAGCCGGACGGCACCATCAGCATCAACAACGAGCAGGCAGCCTCTTCCTTTGACATGGCGGCCGGCTGGGTGGATACCATCAGCCCGCCCGGTGTGGTGAGCTATATGGAGGAGGATGCCCGTGGCGTCTGGCAGGCCGGCAACGCCGCCTTCATGCGCAACTGGCCCTATGCCTATAGCTTGGGCAACGCCGAGGATAGCGTCATTCGGGACAAATTCGGCGTCGTGCCGCTGCCCAGGGGCGAAGGACCGGATGCGCGCCATGCCGATACACTCGGCGGCTGGCAGATGGCCGTCAGCCGCTATAGCCAGAACATAGACGCCGCCGCCGAGGTCGCTGTTTGTCTCTCAAGCCGCGAGAGCCAAAAGATTCGCGCCACGGTGGGTAGCATGTTGCCGACCATCGGCGACCTCTATCAGGACGAGGAGGTCTTGGAGGCGAATCCCTTCTTCGGCCAGCTCTATGATGTCTTTGCCGGCGGCGCGGTAGCTCGCCCCAGCACAGTGACCGGCGAGGATTACAACCAGGTCTCCACCATCTACTTCACCGAGGTGAATGAGGTGTTGACCGGCCAGCAGAGCGGCCAGGAAGCCGTGGAGCAGATCGAGTCGCAGCTCCAGTCGCTGTTGCAGTAGGTTCCCATCCGCGCGATCTCCTCGCAGGGCGCCACTCGATGAGTGGCGCCCTGCTGTACCCACGCCGGACGGCGGTCCGTCCCGTGAGGGCCAAACGCACTTGCAGAAAGGAGCTTCCCGTGGCTACCCAGGCGGTACCGCAGCCCCAGGCTGCCCAGCGAAAACGCCAGCCAATGACCGAAATGGCGAAGCGGCAGGAACGGCTGGCCTATCTCTTCTTGCTCCCTACTATCCTTGTCGTCATCGGCGTGGCCTTTTACCCGCTCGCTAATACCATCTACGCCACCTTCTTTGACGCCCGCCTGGGCAGCGCCCGCGCCTGGGAATTTGTCGGGCTGAAGAACTACCAAACCCTACTGACCGACGCGAGCTGGTGGGCGGCCGTCTGGACGACCGTCAAGTTTACCGTCGCCTCAGTCTTTCTTGAGCTTGTCCTTGGCATGGGCATCGCCCTGGTCGTCAACAGCAAGTTCCCCGGACGGGGCCTCATGCGCACCGCCATGCTCGTTCCCTGGGCCATCCCTACGGCTGTCTCCTCCCAGATGTGGAAGTGGATGTACCACGATGTCTTTGGCGTGGTCAACGATCTGCTGGTCAATGTGATCCCCATCCTGGACCGCAAGATCGCCTGGATCGCCAATGCCCAGACGGCGCTTTGGGCGTTGGTGGCGGTGGATGTCTGGAAGACGACCCCCTTCATGGCGCTGCTGCTGCTGGCGGGCTTGCAGCTGATCCCCGCAGACCTCTACGAGGCCGGCTCCGTGGATGGCGCGACCGGCTGGCGCCAGTTCTGGTCTATCACGCTGCCGCTGCTCCGCCCGGCCATCGTGGTGGCGCTGATCTTCCGCACCCTCGCCTCGCTGCGCGTCTTCGACCTGGTCTGGATCATGACCAGCGGCGCCTTTGGCACCGAGACCATGGCGACCATGAACCAGCGCCATCTGATTCAATTTCAGCGGCTGGGCTATGGCTCGACCATCAGCGTCGCCATTTTTCTGGTCATCGGCATCTTTGTGGTGTTCTATGTCGCTGTGATCTTCCGCGGCGGGGAGGCAACCCAATGAGCAAGCGCCTGACAGCCGGCAGGCTGATCCGGGACATTCTCTTTTGGATCATCGTCCTGGTCATCGCCTTCTATACCCTCTTCCCGTTCTACTGGGCCGTGGCCTCCTCCCTGACGCCGGCCAGCCAGCTCTTCAGCACGCCGGTGCGCTACTTCCCGGCCAACCCGACATTAGACTCCTACCGGACCGTCTTCGCCAACGATCTGTTTCGTCGCGCCCTCATCAACTCAGCCTTTGTCGCCGGCTCAACGGTGATCCTATCGTTGCTCATCGGCTCGTTCGGGGCCTATGCGCTAGGGCGGCTCGTCTTCCGCGGCAAATCGGTGGTCCTCTATACCATCCTCTCCATGACCATGTTCCCGGCCATCGCCATTCTCGGCTCGCTCTTCACCATGGTCCGCACGCTAGGCATCTACAACACGCCCTATGCGCTGATCCTCACCTACTTGACTTTCACGCTGCCCTTCACCGTTTGGGTTCTGAGCAACTTCTTCAAGAGCCTGCCCGCCGAGCTGGAGCAGGCCGCCTTTGTGGACGGCGCAACCCCCTTCCAGACCTTCTATATGATCCTGCTGCCGCTCACCGCGCCTGGGTTGGTGACGACCGGGCTGCTGGCCTTTATCGAGGCGTGGAATGAATTTCTGTACGCCCTGACCTTTACCATTGACGCCAACGCGCGCACCGTGCCGGTGGCCATCGCCTACTTTACCGGCGAGCAGCAATTCGAGATCCCCTGGGCCGACATCATGGCGGCGACAGTGGTGGTGACGATCCCATTGGTGGTGCTGGTGTTGGTCTTCCAACAGCGGCTGGTAGAAGGGCTGACCGCGGGCGCGGTGAAGGGATAGACGCTCTTTACAGGGGCAAGTTCGTGGTCAGCGAGGAGAG
>DATLZJ010000659.1:0-3413 GCA_035574055.1 Caldilineaceae bacterium | reverse complement strand
AAGCTGCCCGTTGCATCGGGATGACCGACCGCCGGGTCGTCGTCAGCCATCTGCTGCCGAATGTCTGGACGCCGGTGCTGGTGCTTGCCACCCAAGGGGTTGGCGGCGCAATTCTGGCCGAATCCTCACTGACCTTCTTAGGCCTGGGTATCTCGCCGCTGATTCCCACCTGGGGCGCGATGATCGCCGATGGGCGCAACTATCTCACAACTGCTTGGTGGATCTCGACCCTGCCGGGGCTGCTGCTGACTACAACCGTCCTTGCCATCTACTTTCTGGGGGATGGGCTGCGCGATGTGCTTGACCCGCGTCTGCGCATGTAAATCAGGCCGTTGGTCGTTAGCTGCTGGCTCTGCGTTTGCTTGCCCCACGCCTGTAGATCGGATGAACCATTGCTACGGATGGTTTGGCTCCGGCGCTGCCGGTGGTACAATCCACCCTGTTTGCGCCTTTCTACAATCTGCTGACGATTTTGCAGCACAACCGACACAACCACCGACACAACCACCGAGCAAAGGAAATCTCATGGAGTCGCAGCCGGCCATCTCGCTGTTGCGCAATCAATTTGCTCTAGCCCATCACTGGGTCGAAGGCACGATGCAGGATGTGTCGCCGGAGCTGGCCCACCAACACCAGGCGGGTAAGGCGCACCCCATTGGCGCCGAATATGTGCATGTGGTGACGGCGGAGGACTACTTTATCCACGTAATCCTGGGCGGCGGCGCGCCGCTGATGGCCTCCAGCTATGCAGGCAAGACCGGCTTCGACCAAATGCCGCCCGCAGGCGATTGGTCGGACTGGGCGCGGCAGGTCAAGGTGGACTTCGAGCCGTTCCGCCAGTATGCACAGGCGGTCTATGCGGCGACTGACGCCTATCTTGCCGGCCTGAGCGACGCCGACTTGGCCCGCCCGGTAGACCTGAGCGTCCTCAACCTCGGCCAGCAGAATGTCGGTTTTACCCTTTCCATCATCCTGCTGAACGCTGCGGCCCACGCCGGAGAGATTTCGGCGCTGAAAGGCGTCAACGGCCTGCGCGGTTACCCTTTCTAGCCCACCACATCCTGCCGAGAGGCAACACCGCCTCTCGGCAGGGTCCTACTCCAGGCTCATCCTGCCCGCGCTTCCCCTAATGCCCGCTGCCTACTCCCCATCCCTTAGCTCATCTACGTGCTGGCGAATCTTGACAATCGCCTGGGCGATGTCGTCCATCTCCTCCGGCTCTGCCAACAGCAGATTCTGAGTCAGCCAGATCGCTTCCCGGCAGGCTTGCTCCGAGACCGGACAGGGCAGCACCCGGCTGTATGGCTCGGCCAGCGGCGGCTGTTGGTAGAGGGGGCGCACGTAACCGGTCGAGCAGGGCACCCCCTCGGCGCGCAGCGCCTGGACGAAGCGCTCGCGTGGCAGGTCGCCAAATTTGGCCGGGTCATAGCGCATCATAAAGAGATGGTGGGCGTGGTTGTCGGCCCGCGTATCCCAGCGCATGGGCGCCGGGCCATCAATCTCCTCGAGGATGGCGATGAGCCGCCGTGCGCAGGCTTGGCGGCGCTCAAGCTGGGCGTCGAATCTCTCCATTTGGGCCAAAAGCACTGCGGCTTGCAGGCCCGTCATGCGCAGGTTGCTGCCCAACTGGCCGTGCTCATACCAGGCTCCGCCGGGCGAGCGCCCCTGATTGGCAAAGCTCCAGAGCTTCAAGGCCAGCTCATCGTCATTGGTAAGCAGAATCCCCCCCTCGCCCGCGGTCAGGTTCTTGCTCTGCTGGAGGCTGAAGGAGCCGATATGGCCCAGTGTGCCCATGGGCGTCCCCTTCCAGGTGGAGCCGTGGGCATGGGCCGCGTCCTCGATCACAGCCAGGCCATGCTGCGCGGCCAGCGGCAGCAGCCGGTCCATATCCACCGGCAACCCGGCGAAGTGGACGGGGATCACAGCCTTGGTATTGGGGCCGATGGCGGCGGCCACCTGGTCTATGTCCAGGTTATAAGTGTCCGGCTCGATATCCACAAAGACCGGCGTGGCGCCCACCAGCCGCACGGCGTTGGCCGTGGCGATAAAGGTATAGGGCGGCACGATCACCTCGTCGCCCGGCCCCACGCCCATCACGCGCAGCGCCGCCTCTAGGGTGAGCGTGCCGTTGACCGCGGTTACGCAATGCTTGGCCTGATGGCGGCGGGCAAAGACTTCCTCGAATTCCTTGACCGCCGGATTGAACCCACCCCACTCGCCCGACGCCAAGACCTCCTGGAGCCGGCGAGACTCTGCCTCGCCCCACTGGGGCCAGCGGGGCCACTCCTTCGTGCGAACGGGCGTCCCCCCGTGAAGGGCTAAGTGCGCCATGATGCTTCCTCGTATCCTCTCCCTGTGCGGCTCGTTGTGCGACTGGTACCTGCCGATCAATCTGGCTCAGACGCAAGCATAGCACAGGCCCACCATTGTAGCTATCATCATTTGTCCCATGCCGCCGCGGCGTTAGGATGGACAGTTTCACAGATAGACGCCAGGCCAATTCAGGTGTACACTCTGCCCAGGCCCATCCATCTGCTTTATCTGATCGCTTCAAAGGAGGATGCATCTCATGCCAAAGCGGGTTCGCCGGCAGGCGATTCGCCTGATGGTTATGGCGCTTGTATGGGTAGGAGTAGTCCCGGCTGCGCCGGCCCACGCCGGCGGCTGGCCGGTCAATGTGCTGGCGAACGGCAGCTTTGAGCTGGCCTTTACCGAGCAGCCGGGCTGTGGGGATGTAGGCGCACGCTGGGGTTGCTTTACCAACGGCGGGGCCGCCAACTATGGCTTCTATGCTGACCAATGGGCGCCGGTCGTAGCCGATGGGCAGTCCAGCCAGTTGATCGAGATCAACACCTACGGCGTCGAAAACGGCGACAACGACCGCTATGCCGGCATCTACCAGACGGTGCGCGTGATCCCGGGCCAGAGCTACAAGCTCGCCATGCGCGGCATGATCCGCACGACCAACCTAGATGGAGACCCCTGGCGCTACCAGGTCCAGGTCGGCTATGTTGCCGGCCCGCAGCTAGACTGGCGCAAGGTGCGCAACTGGACCGACGTGGGCTGGAACACCTACTACCCGCGCACCGAGCCGGGCGCCTTCAGCGACTTCCAGGCCGCCATCATTCCGGACACCCCGGTCATCACCCTCTTCATCCGGGTCTGGAAGAAGTGGGGGATCGGCAACGAAGAGCTAGACGTGAACCTGGACGCGATCACGCTGGCCGGGCCTGCGCCCAAGTGAACACAAGCGACACAACAGCGCTGCCAGGTCAACCGGCCAGCTTGTATAGCCCTGTCGCCGCCAATCCCACGCCATAGGCTGTGGCGTAATAGATAAAGAGCGGGCGCGCGCCCTGTCGCCATAGCAGGTAGATTGCCAACCATGCTAGCGCCGCCACGATGTAGAGGTC
>DATLZJ010000658.1:0-3424 GCA_035574055.1 Caldilineaceae bacterium | reverse complement strand
ATGTTACGTAGCTCAAGCAGCGTCTCAGCCATAGGAGTACTCTTCGATTTGGATCAGCGGCAGCATGGCGGCGACTTGATCGGCTGTACAGACCGCGGTCCCTTCATTCTGCACGACAGCAGCGGCGGCAGCCATGCCCAGGCGCAGCGCATCGGGCCAGCTCTGGCCGCGGCGGCGGGCCAGCAGAATACCCGCGCTGACCGCGTCGCCCGCCCCGGCCGCACTGACAAGCGGCACCGCCGGAGCCGGCGCCCGGTAAGCGCCCTCCACCGTCACCGCCAGCGCGCCGGCCTTCCCCAACGTAACGATGATCGCCTCGCCGGCCCACCGGCCCAGCCGCTCCTGCATAAACGGGACGAGCGGGTGCAGATCGCCTGCGCCGCTGTCCGGCAGCAAGGCCTCTTCCGCGCTCGCTAGCTCGGCCAGCTCGCGGGCGTTGATCTTCAGGATGGCCGGTCGGCCCAGGATACCGAACCTCAACCCGGCCCCGGAGCTATCCAGCAACGTGACCAACCCGCGCTCGCGGCCCAGCGCCAGCAGATCGGCAAAGGCAGTGACCGGCAAACCGGGGGGCAGACTTCCGGCGCAGGCCAGCCCCCAACTGTGTGGCGCGTGGCGGATCACCCGCTCGCGCAGCGCCGCCAGCTCCGGCGGGCCGGCGGTCAGGGTCGGCGCCAGGATCGTAGACTGGCGCTGGGTCGCCAGGTCGGTGATCAACACCGCGGTGCGGGTATAGCCTTGGGCCGGCACAAAATCGCAGGGCACACCCCGCTCCGCCAGCAGCGCCGCCAACATCTGGCCGGTAAGCCCGGCGTTGAGCGAAACCGCCACCGTCGCCTCGCCTAGCACATGCAGAATGATGGAGATATCAATCCCCTTGCCGCTGGGTGAGACCACCTCTCGCTCGGCGCGCACCACATCCTGCATGGCGAAGTCGCGCACGAACAGCACCCGGTCAATGGTCGGGTTGGCGGTGACGGTGATAATCATATCTCCCGATCTGTCAATACAGCCGTCCCCGGAGGCTCAGGCGGCGACGCTCACCGGAGTCGGCGCGATGCATCTTAGCGGGCAGACCCTAACAGTTCCAGCCCTGCCCCGCGCGCCAGCAGCCAGGTCTGGGCGCTCCACTCAAGCCGCTCCAGCGTATCATAGGCATCGTCGAGGTCGCGCCCGACCACCGCGACCCCATGCCAGGCCAGGATCAACCCCAGCCCATGTTTGCTCAAGGCCGCCGCGCGCGGTCGCAGCGCCGCCACAACCGCATCGGCCAGCTCTTGGCTGTGAGACGGCAGATTCGGGACGACCTCCACCGCGCCAAACTTTTCGGTATATTGGTTCACCGGCGGCAGGGCCTCGCCCGCGCTGGCAAAGACGGTCAAGTATTGGGGATGGGCGTGGATGACGCTGTTGACCTCTGGAAAGTTGCGGTAGCAGGCGAAGTGCATACGCGCCTCACGGCTGAGCCGCGCCGGGTCGCCCTCCACGATCTGGAACTGGCTGTCGTAGACCAGGATCATCTCTTTGCGCAACTGCCAGCGGTGCTTGCTGCCCAGGTAGCGAGGCGTGATATAGATAGAGTCCCCTACCCGGCAGCTCAAGTTGCCGCCGGCAGCATTGGTGAGCCGGCGCTCATACAGCAGGTGGGCGATCTCAACCATCGCCGGGCGCGGGTCTTGGGATGCTAGCATAACAAAGTCCTCGGCAGGGCTGCTCCTGGCCGCGCCGCGCCCTCCTGGGCGGGATGGTTGCGCCGGTCTGGGGAGCAGCATATCGAAAGTGCTTCAAAAGACATTGATAAATATAGCACAAAGTGATTACCTACGCAACGGGGAGAGTAAATGCATCTGCCGGCAACGGCATTATTTCATAACCTTTTGGTAAGCGCCGCCGGCTTCTTGGCAAAGGGTTTTGGCGGGTGATATACTCGCCAATGCCTGACCAGAACGTTTTGCACTGGACCGTTTGGCGCCGGAATATTGCCGTTTTCACGCCCGGCCCTGGCGGACAATGAAGAATGAAGGAGTAGACCGTGATCCTCGCCCACGACCTGGGCACCTCCGGCAACAAAGCAAGCCTTTTTGACGCTCAGGGACGGTTGCTGGGCAGCGCCTTTGCCGGCTATGACACGGCCTACCCGCACCCCACCTGGGCCGAACAGGACCCGGAGGCATGGTGGGCGGCAGTCGGCCAGACGACCCGCCGGTTGCTGGCCGAGACAGGCGTAGCGCCGGAAGCTATCACCGCAGTCTCCTTCAGCGGCCAGATGATGGGCTGTGTGGCGGTGGGAGAGGACGGCCGGGCGCTGCGGACCTGCATCATCTGGGCAGACCAGCGCGCCCAGGCCCAAGCCGAGGCGCTGGCCCAAGCGTGTGGCGCAGATGAAGTCTACCGTCGCACCGGCCATCGGGTCAGCCCGGCCTATACAGGCCCCAAAATCCTCTGGCTGCGCGATTGCCAGCCCGAGGTCTACCGGGCTGCGGTCTGCTTTCTCCAGCCAAAGGATTACGTCGTCTACCGGCTGACCGGCGCGTTGGCAACCGACTACTCGGATGCATCTGGCACGCTGCTCTTTGACCTGGTTGCGCGCGCCTGGCATCAACCCTTTCTGGACGCGCTGGAGCTGCCGCGAGAGCGGCTGCCCATCCCCTACCCTTCGGCGACGGTGGTCGGCGCTGTTACCGGCGCCGCTGCTGCCGAGACCGGGCTGGCCCCAGGCACGCCGGTGGTCATCGGCGGGGGCGATGGCGCATGTGCAGGCGTGGGCGCAGGGGTGGTAGAGCCAGGCGACGCCTACTGCTCCCTCGGCACCTCGTCCTGGATCAGCGTCAGCAGCGCCGCGCCGGTGCTGGACCCGCAGCAGCGCACCTTTACCTTTCACCACCTGCACCCGGCCCGCTACTGCCCGATGGGCACCATGCAGACCGCGGGCGGGGCGCGTGCGTGGGCCTGGAAGGTGCTCCAGGCCGATGGCCTGTCATTGGATGAGGCCGCCGCTCGCATTGAGCCGGGCGCGGGCGGCGTGCTTTTCTTGCCCTATCTGCTGGGCGAGCGCAGTCCCCACTGGGACCCGCAGGCGCGGGCCGCCTGGCTGGGGATGGCGATGCCCACCGAGCGGGCTGCGCTGGCGCGGGCGGTGCTGGAGGGGGTGGCGCTCAACCTGCGCTTGATCCTGGATGCGCTGCGCGACCAGATAACGGGCATCCACGCCATCCGCCTGATCGGCGGCGGCAGCCATAGCCCCCTTTGGCCCCAGGTGCTGGCCGACTGCTTGGGCGTGCCCGTGCAAACGCTGGCGCTCAAGAGCGAAGCGACGGCCTGGGGCGCTGCTGTCGCCGGCGGTGTGGCTGTGGGCCTCTACGATTGGACCACCGCGCGCCAACAGGCCCAGATCAATGAGACGATTGACCCCGACCCGCGGCGG
>DATLZJ010000657.1:0-7121 GCA_035574055.1 Caldilineaceae bacterium | reverse complement strand
GACCTCTACTTCAACGGCGTGGCGCTTTCCGGCGACCCCGGCCCGCTCTTCTATCCGGTCACCTACCTCTGGCAGACCACGCCGGTGACGCTGGCCGGGCTGGCGCTGGCGGGCCTAGTGGGCGTGCAGGCGGCGCTGGCCCTGCCTCACTTCCCCTACTATTTTACCTACTTCAACCCGCTGATGGGCGGCAGCGCCCGTGCGCCCGAAGTCATGATGATCGGGTTGGGCGAAGGGCTGGACGAGGCGGCCCGCTACCTCAACGCCAAACCCAACGCCGCGGAGCTGGCCGTCGCCTCCTGGTACCGGGGCGGCTCGTTCAATTATTTGTTCGCCGGGCAAGACCTGGACATCGAGGAGTTCTACCGGGCCGATTACGCCGTGCTTTATGCCCACCAGTGGCAGCGGCGGGTGCCCAACGACCGGCTGCTGGACTACTTCCGCGGCCTGACGCCGGAGCACATCGTCACCCTCCACGGGATTGACTACGCCTGGGTCTATAACCTGGCCGAGGCGCCGCCGCCCGATTACTTCACCGACTGGGCCGGCGCCATCCGGCTGGTGGAGGTCGAGCGCCCCGCCGCGGCAGTGGCCCCTGGCGAAACAGCGGTCGTGCGGTTGCGCCTCTATGTGCTAGACCACATAGACCGCAACCTGAGCGTGGTGGTGCGGCTGGTGGATAGCGCAGGACGGGAGATTGCGCGCAGCGAAGGCTGGCCCTTTGGCTCGGCGACCTCCACCTGGCAAGCGGGCGAGGTCTATGTAGACGGGCATGAGCTAACCCTGCCGCCAGGGACGCCGCCCGGCTATCTGCGGGTCGAGGCCGGCTTCCACGACGCCGAGAGCACGTTGATGTTGACGCCAACGACAGCGGGGACCCAGGCGCCGCTGCCTGAGTTTGTGACTGTAGATTATGTTGCCGTGGGACCTCTGCCGGATGGGCCGGTCGCGCCCCTGGAGGAGACGGTGCGGCTGGGCGATTTCCAACTGCTGGGCGCAGAGCTGGCGGGAAGCCCGCTACCTACCGGCAGCGCGGCCTTGACCGTTGCGCCCGGCGCGAGTCTGCCGCTTACCCTATTCTGGCAGCTCGCTCGTCCGGTCAAAACCGACTATACCGTGCTGGTCCATTGGATCGGGCCGGATGGGCAACTGGTGGGCCAGGGAGACCATCCCCCCGCCATCCCGACGACCCTTTGGCATCCGGATACCACCTTCGTAGACGCCCACCCCCTCACCGTACCGCCCGACCTGGCCCCTGGCGACTATCAGCTCATGGCGGGGCTGTATGAGCTGGCGACGCTCCAGCGGCTGCCGGTCGTCATAGACGGCAACCCCGCAGGCGATACCCTCTCTCTCGGCGTGCTAACTGTTCGCTAAATCCCTGTGTCCAGACAAATGATCTCGCTGTTCTCATCCCATATACCCTCTTGGGCTGCCGCCTCTCGTGAGTCGCTGGCAGTCGTCGGCCTGGCGCTAGGCTTTATAGCCCTGCGACTGCTCGGCTTCAGCCAGAGCTATATCTGGCTGGATGATGTGATCTCGGTCGCGCCCTACGAGCGCATCCTGGAGCGCATTCCCTGGAGTGAATTTCTGCCGGCGGCGCTGCGCTATGCGCTGCTGGAGATCACCGGCCCGCTGCTGCCCGCCTTGCTCCATCGAGCGATTGCCAACGCGGTGGGGCCAAACCTGCTGCTGTTGCGGCTGCCGGCGTTGGCAGCGGCGGCGCTCTCCTTCTGGCTGCTCTACCGTCTGCTCATCCGCTTGCAGCCTGGCGCGGCGGCACGGCTGACCCCGCTGGCGCTCTTCAGCCTGTCTACGCCCGCCATCATCTACAGCCAGGCCATCCAGCCCACCATCTTCTACGCTCTCAGCACACTCCTCCTGCTGTATTGGTTTGTCACCGACCCCCAATTGGCCCGCCCGCCATCCTGGGCGGTGGCAGTCGAGCGATTCTATCGCTTCAGCTATCTTGCCCTGCTTGCCTTCTTGCTCAACTACATGAGCGTCATGATCTATGGCCTGTTGTCCCTTTACTTTATCACCCGTTTTTGGGCGAATGAGCGCGGCAGGCCGGGCGCGGCGGCAAGCACGGCGCGGCTGGCAGGCGAGATGGTGGTCGCCGCGCTGCCGCTGCTGCTGTTCGTTGCGGTGCGGATGCTGCTGGGCGAAGAGACGCGGCGGTACTTCGTGGGCCGCTACTATGTTGAATCCCTCGGCGACCTCGCGCGCCTCAGCTATGACACGCTCTCCTATCACTTCAACTTTGCCTATGGGCTACCCTTCTACGCCCCATTAGGGGCCAATTGGCCGGCGCTGCCCTATGCGGCAATCTGCCTGCTGGGGCTGGGTTACTTTATTGCCCAAGCGCCCTGGCGGCTGGTCCCAGTGGCCGGCGGGTTCTTCGGCGTGGCGCTGGCCGCCGCGCTGGAGTTGGCGCCGCTGGGCGGTGTGCGCCACTCATTCACCTATGCGCCGCTCTTCTTTGTACTGGTCGCCTATGCCATTGCCGGACTGCAACGCGCAGGGCGCCACACCTTGAGCCGGCCGCGTGGGCGACCGGCGCAGGCGCTGGCCGCCATTCTGGTGATGGGAGCCGCGCTCCTGTTTGCCGTCTCCGGCAGGCAGGTCTACTCGCTGCGCGCGACCAGCCTCGACCTGACCCAGTTGGCGACCCTGGCCCAACGCCAGGGCGTCACCGCCATTGCCGGCTATGACGAGACCTATGGCGTGCTAGCGATGATGGAGACCACGGCTGGGTATCCCCTGGCGCGGCGGGGGTTGAGCTTGCTTCCCTTCGACTCGGCCCGCGAACAGCGCCTCTCCTATCTGCTGGTGGCCTACCGTCACCGGCTGGACCCGCCGCCGAGTTGGCAGACGCTCTACTATAGAGCCGACAGCGCCCAGGAGAAGCTGGCCGGCGCACAGGTGACGCCGCTGGTCGAGAAGGAGGGCGGGCTAGACCCGGCCAGGCTGCCGATGGTCACCCAATCCATCTACTACCCGCCCAACGGCCTGTTTGTCTACCTGGTGGAGCCGGAGGCGCCATGAGCGCAGCCAAGCGCCGGACGACCGTTCTGACATGGCTTGCGGAATGGCTCACGCCGCTGCTGATCATGCTACCGGCGGCCTGGGCGCTGCTGCCCGGCGGGCTGCCCAACACCGCCGACGGCGCCGTTCACTTCATGCGCGCCGCCGAGATGGTTCACGCCTGGCAGGACGGCATCTGGCTGCCGCGCTGGTCCCAACACCTCGGCTACGGCTATGGCATCCCGCTTTTTGTCTATACGCCTCCCCTGCCCTACCTGCTGGTCGCCGGCCTCCACCGGCTGGGGTTGTCGCCGGAGGCGGCCTACAAGGGGATGCTGCTGCTAGGGCTGGCCCTCGCGGCAACAGGCGCTTACCGGATGAGCCGGGTGCTGCTGGGCGTCTGGGCCGGCGCGGTGAGCGCCGCCGCCTTTCTCTATGCGCCCATCCAACTACGCGAGCTTTTTATCCAGGGCAACGCGGCTCAATTTCTGAGCTGGGCCTTTGCGCCCTGGGCAGCTTGGGCCGTCATCCAGCTCTACCGCACCGCGCCACAAGCGAGCCTGAGCCGCTATCTGATCGGCTTGGCGCTGGCCGTGGTGGGCACGAGCTTGAGCCACAATGTCACGGCGCTGTTGCTGATGGGCATGGTGGTGGGGTTGGCGCTGGTGTTGCTGCTCGCCACCCGCGCCTGGCGCAGCCTGCTCTGGACCCTTACGGGCAGCGCATTCGGCCTGGCCTTGAGCGCCTGGTTTTGGGCGCCGGCGCTGCTGGAGGGCCGCTATGTGGCGCTGGAGCGCATCGTCGCCAGTGACTTTCGCTCGCGCTTTATCCCCCTGGCCGAGCTGGTGGCCTGGCCGCCCCGGCTGGACACCGGCGCGATCAACCCGGCTTTTCCCCTGACGCTGGGCGCGGCACAGGTGGGCGCGGCATGGTTGGGCGTCGCCGGCTGGTTGGCGCTGGTCATTTGGCCTAGAGTGGACTCGTCCCCGGCACGCGCCGAGCGCCGCGTCCTCTGGGGTACGGGCTTCTTCATGGCGCTCTTTGCCGCCTTTTGCGGCTTCATGGCAACTCGCTGGTCGGAGCCGGTCTGGCAGGCGCTGCCCTTCGTGGAGCTTTTTGAGTGGCCCTTCCGCTGGCACGGCTTCACCGCCATCGGGTTAAGCTGGCTGGCCGGCGCAGCCGCAGCGGGCGCGGGCCGGTTGAGCCGCCGGCTGGAGGCCGGGGTCGGGCCGGCGCTGCTGCTCCTGCTGATGGCCGCGGCGCTGGTTCACCTCTACCCCCAAAAGCTGCTCCCAGGCACGCGGCGCATCGCCCCTGCCGAGGTGGTGCGCTTTGAGGTCAAGAGCGCAGCCATCGGCTCCACCAGCCTGGGTGAATATACGCCCATCTGGGTCGAGGAGATTATCAACGGCTCGCCGCTGGTCGAAGAAGTCATGGCAGGCCAGCCTGCCAACCGGCTGCCCGACCCGCTGCCGCCAGGCATGACGGGAGCGCCGCTGGCAGCCACCGCCCACAGCCAGCGTTACCGGCTCTCGGTGGCCGCGCCGCTGACCCTAACCCTGGAATTGTTCTATTTCCCCGGCTGGCAGGCCGCCATCCAAAGCGAGGCGGGCAACACGCCGGTCGCCATTGCCCCCCATCCGGGCAGCGGCTTGATGGATGTGGCGCTCCCCCAGGGCGACTATACGCTGGCGCTGACCTTTGGCGGGACGCCGCTGCGCCGTGTGGCCGGTTGGGTTTCGGCGCTGGCGTGGGCCGGACTCATCGCGCTGACGGGCGTGTGGGGGGTATGGAAGCGGCAGGCGACTGTTCAGGCGCGCGAGCCGGTTGAGACCCCTATTGATGGCTTGCCGGGCGTCGCGCTGGCGACCCTGCTCGTCCTCGTCCTCCGGATAGGCTTTCCCGCCTGGTTCACGCTCCGCTCGCCGCCCGACCAGGCGCTGCCGGCGCGGGTGGCGCTGCGCGCCGACTTCGAGGACAAATTGCGCCTGCTTGGGATTGACCCACCTCCCACCCTGGTGGAGCCGGGACAGCCCCTCACGCTGGCAGCCTACTGGCGGGCGCTCCACTCGCTCGACGAAGACTACGCCGTCTTTCTCCACCTGGACGACCCGGTGACGGGCGAAACGCTGGCGACGGCGGACCAGCGCCACCCGGCTGACATTCCGACCTCCGACTGGGCGACGGGACTCTATGTGCGCAATCTGCTGCGGCTGGTCGTCCCTGCCGGCGCGCCGCCCATCCAGTATGCATTGCGGCTGGGCGTCTATGACCCCACCAGCGGCGCGATCCTCGCGGCCAACGGCGATCCGAGTGGTCTCTTTGAGGTGGGACGGGTGTGGGTGGCGGCCAAGCCCGCGCCGCGGCCGCCCGATGGCCCCCAAGTGCGCTTTGGCGAGGGCATTGTGCTCGCCGGCGCGGCGCTGGACGCGGACGCGGGGACGCTGGCGCTCTACTGGCGCGCCGCATCGCCCCCTGCCGGCGACTACAGCATTTTTGTCCATTTGCTCGACGCGTCGGGCCAGGTTATCGGCCAGCTTGACGGCGCGCCCTACGCCAACCGCTATCCGCTGCGCGCCTGGCGACCGGATACCCTGATCGAGGACCGGCGCAGCCTGGCCGCGGCTGGCGTCACACCGGCCCAGGTACAGCGGATCGCCATCGGCGTCTACGACCTGGCGACGGGCGTGCGCCTGCCCGCCGTGGACGCAAGCGGCGCCCCCTTGCCCGACCAGGCGCTCATCTTGACCTGGCCGGAGGCAAAGGAACCGAGGGCAGAGGAACAGTAAAATTCTGCTCTTTGCGCCCTTTGTGGTTAGTCTCTTGATGCGCGCCGGCGGCTCAATTGCAGGAATCGTCCGTAGGCGTCATCCCAACCGGCGTCGGGGCCAGGGTCGAACTGGTCTTGCTGGATTGAGGCGGCGATTGCGGCGCGGCCTTCCGCCAGGCTCGCCAGGTGGCCGGTAGCGATAGCCTGGACCATCACATTGCCCAGCGCCGTCGCCTCCACTGGGCCGGTGATAACCGGGCGGCGGCAGGCGTCGGCGGCCAACTGGCTGAGCAGACGGTTCTGGCTGCCGCCGCCCACGATCCGGATTGTCTCCAGCCGGTGGCCGACCAACTGTTCCAGCGCCTCCAGCACCCAGCGATAGCGTAGCGCCAGGCTCTCCAGGCAGCAGCGCACCACCTGGCCCACGCTTTCGGGCGCCGGCTGGCCCGTCCGCTGGCAATAGGCGCGAATGGCATCCACCATCTGGCCGGGGGCCAAGAAGTCTGCCGCATCCGGGTCAATGAGCGAGCGGAACGGCTCGGCCGCGCGCGCTTGGGCGGATAGCTCCTCCCAGCTATAGTCATGGCCCTCTCGCTGCCATTGCCGCCGCGCCTCTTGCAGCAGCCATAGCCCGGCGATATTTTTGAGCAGGCGGATGGTGTTGGCGACGCCGCCTTCGTTGGTGAAGTTGAGGGTGCGTGACTGTTCATTGATGATGGGCTGGGCGATCTCCACGCCCATCAGGCTCCAGGTGCCGCTGCTGATGTAGAGGCTGCGCTCGTCCAGCCCCGGCACGGCAGCGACTGCGCTGGCGGTGTCGTGGCTGCCGGGCGCGATCACCACCGGCTCGCCCCCCAGCCCGGTTTCTGCGCAAACAGCGGCGCGCACCGGCCCCAGCACCGTTCCCGGCGGCACAATCTCGGGCAAGATTTGAGAGGGTAGCCCCAGCCGCGCCAGCAGCCCGGTCGCCCAACGCCGCTCAACGGCATTGAGCATCTGGCTGGTCGAAGCAATGGTATATTCGACCACCTTGCGCCCGGTCAGCCAGTAGTGAAAAAGGTCGGGGATCATCAGCAGCGTGGCGGCGGCGTCCAGTTGGGGGTCGCCCTCCTCACGCATGGCGTAGAGCTGGAAGAGGGTGTTGATCTGCATGAACTGGATGCCGGTCTCGTCGAAGATCGCGTTGCTGGAGAGCCGGCCAAAGGCGCGCTCCGGCACACCGTTGTTGCGCGCGTCCCGGTAGTGAACCGGGTTACCCAGCAGGCGTCCGGCCCGATCAAGCAAAGCAAAGTCTACGCCCCAGGTATCAATGCCGATGCCGGCG
>DATLZJ010000656.1:0-5730 GCA_035574055.1 Caldilineaceae bacterium | reverse complement strand
GCGACCTGGCCCAGCTCGTCACGCCGCGTTTCCGGCACCCGCTGCGAAAAGTCGCCGGCAGCCAACCGCAGCGCTGCTGTCCGGAGCTGTTCCAGCGGCCGGGTAAGCGAAGCCGCCAACCAGACGCTTGCGCCCAGGGAGAGCAGGCCGAGCAGCAGCACGCCGCTGCCCAATACCCACCAGCGTTGGCGCACACTGGCGTTGGCTGCCGTTACCGGCCGCGCCAACACCACGACAGCCAGCACCTCGCCATCCTCCAGCACCGGCGCGGCGGCGTAGAGGGTGCTGGCGCCGTAGGCGTCGGGCCGCACATCGGATGTAACGCGGCGGGCGAGCGCAGCAGCCACTTCCGGCGCATTCTGAACGTTGGCGCCGCCCGCCATGCCGGCGCTGTCAAACCAGACAACGCCGCGCGCGTCGATCAGCGACAGACGTGCGCCGGCCTGTGCAGCCAAGGCAGCGGCGCGGCGGCCAACCTCCTCTGCCGGCGCTTCGCCCTTCAGGAAGTGCTCAACCTCTTCCCGCAGGCTCTGTGCGACTATGAGCGCCTGGCCTTCAAGCGAGCGGGCGAAGTCCTCCAAAGCCCCCTGGGCAATCTGCCCACCCGCCAGCGCGGCCAGCGCGCTGAAACCAATCACGATCAGCGCCATATAGGCCAGCATGAGCCGGGTGCGCAGACGGCGCAGCTTCATTTGGCTACCTCACTAGGACGCGCAAAGCGATAGCCAACGCCGCGGATGGTGCGGATGTAGCGCGGGTTGCTTGGGTCATCTTCGATCTTCTCGCGCAGCCAGCGGATATGTACATCGAGCGTGCGGGTATCGCCCAGCCAATCGGTGCCCCATACTTCATCAAAAAGCTGCGCCCTGCTGACAACCTCTCCCTGGCGGCTCATCAGGAGGCTGAGTAGCTCGAACTCCTTATAGCGCAGCTCCAGCTCCTGCTCCCCTTTGAACACCTGCCGGGTCTCCAGGTCAAGACGGATGGCGCCCACGCGCAGCCCGCTCTGCGGCGGCTCATGCTCCAGCCGCACGCGGCGCAGCATGGCGCGGATGCGCGCCAGGAGCTCACGGGTGCTAAAGGGTTTGGTGAGATAATCGTCTGCGCCCAGCTCCAGCCCCAAAATGCGGTCCACCTCATCGCCCAGTGCGGTCAGCATCAAGATCGGCACCGTGCTGCGGCTGCGTAGCCTTTGGCACACCTGCCAGCCATCCAGGCCCGGCAGCATGACATCCAGAACGACCAGAGCGGGCTGTTCGGCCAGCGCTGCGGCCAGCCCGCTCTCCCCGTCGTGGGCAACTCGCACCTCATAGCCGGCTTCGCCTAGCGCACGCGCCAGCGGCCCCGTAATCATGGCATCGTCGTCAATCAGGAGGACACGGTACATCTCAGGAAGCTCCCGCTGGGCCGTCTCCTTCCATTGTGGCACAACCGCGTAGCAGGAGGCAATCGGCTCGCGCCAGATTTAAGGAGGATTTAAGCTTCCCATAGCACGGATTTAACCACTGCCTCCCCCTTTCTGCTATTGTGATGCCTATCACAAGTGTATGGCGGCAATCGCAAAACAAGCAAATGAACCCGCTCAACAAACAGGACGGAGAACAGAACCATGTCACGCATCCACGCATTATTGGCAGCCGGCAGCTTGACCGGCCTAGTCCTTGCGGCGCTCTTCTGGTGGGGAGGGGGGAGCCTGAGCAGCAGGGCAGAGGCCGTGACCGCGGCTGCGCCCATCTCATCCGCGGCAGAGCCAACGGTGACGCCGGACCTTCCACTGCTCTTGGACCAGAACCGGCAACTGCGCGAGACGGTGAAAGCCCTGCTCGCCCGCGAGACCGAGTACCGGCAGCAGATCGAAGCGGCCAACCAACAACTTTTGGCCGCGCAGCAAGGCATGTCCGGCCGCGCCGGTGAGGTGGGGGGCGCGACAGCCGCGCCGGCAGAAGAGGGATGGGGCAATGACCACAGCGACAATGAGCATGAGAGCGATGATCACGAGAACGATGACCAGGAGAACGATGACCAGGAGAACGACGACCAGGAGAACGATGACCATGCAGAGCATGAGAGCGGGGAGCATGAGGATGACTAGGCGGCCTGCTCCGCACAGCTACCGGCGGCTCAAGCTGACCCTCTTGATGGCAAGCCTTGCCGCCTCCCTGGCCGGCGCCCATCTCTTGGCGTGGCAGGAGAGCCTTCTGGCAGACGCAAGCGCCCCCGGCAGCCCCCCGCCGGCCACAAGGCTGACCATTCCAGCCGGCGGCGCGGGCGCAGGAGAGATCGTGCTCGACCTAGCGCCTGTGCCCACGGTCGTAGCGCCGGCGCATCAGGCGGCAATCCGGCCGGTGGCGCGCACGCGCTCCTCGCGTTAGGGAGCCATAAGGATCGGATGCCAGCGCCAACCCGCAACCCTTCATCCTGCGACCCGACAGCTTGGCCGGAGCGCCGCTTCTACGCCATGGGCTGCCACATGAGCGCCCGGCTGGCGATTGGCCCCGCCCGCGCCGCCGCGCCGCTCGCCCAAGTCGAGGCGCTCTTTGCGGATGCCGAAAAACGCCTGAGCCGGTTCGACCCCAACAGTGAGTTGAGCCGCCTGAACGCCTGCCCCGGTCGCTGGCAGCCCGTCTCTAGGCTCTTGTGGGATGTCCTGGCGTCTGCCCTGCTGATGGCGGAAGAGACAGGCGGCCTCTTTGACCCGACCCTGCTGCCGGCGCTGGAGGCGGCGGGCTACACCCGCTCCTTTGAGCAACTGAGGGATCAACGAATGGCAGATGAACCGGCGGCAGCCGGACCAATGGGGGATGGCGCCTTGCCAGGTCTGCCGGCAGACCCATCCCCGCCCTTGGCCCCCTGGCCTGGCGGGCAGTACCGCCTGATCCGGCGCCGGCCCATGACCCACAAGTCACCGCCCCAGGTCCGGCTGCCGGCGGGCGTCAAGCTGGACTTTGGCGGCATCGCTAAAGGATATGTGGCGCAGCAAGCGGTGATGTTGCTGCGCCGGTTCGGCCCCGCGTTGGTGGATGCAGGCGGCGACCTGGCGGCCGGCGACGCGCCCCCTGGCTTCCCCGGTTGGCCCGTCGCTGTGGCTGCGCCGGATAGCGCCGATGAGGGCGAAGGCAGAGACCTGGCGCTGGTCTGGCTCGCCAACGCTGCCCTGGCGACTTCAGGGACTGACTACCGGCGTTGGCAATGGAACGGGCGCGCCGTCCATCACATTCTTGATCCGCGCAGCGGGCAGCCGGCCGCCACTGATCTGGTTGCCGTCACGGTCCTAGCGCCCACCGCTGTGCAGGCCGAAGCCTGGGCCAAGGCGGCCTTGATCTTGGGACAGCAGACGGGCGCGGGCGCGCTGGCGGCCCGTCGCCTGGCGGGGCTGCTCGCCGGTCGTGATGGCCGCGTTACGATAACGCCGGCCCTGCGGCCCTGGCTCGCGTGGCCGGCCCTGCACGATTTGAACTCGACAGATGAGACCGATGAAGAACGCTGAATAGGGAGAAGAACGGATGACGGCGAATGACTCTTTGGCCCGTCCAAGTCTGACCGGTTTGGCCGGCGCAACGGCTGCCTTTGCCGCCGGCCTCCTTGGCGGCGCGCTGGCAATACTGGCGCTTGCATGGCTGGCCGCACAGACGCCGGTGGGGGGCCTGACGGCGCAGCTCCTACCGGCGGGCGGCAAGACGGCCTGGTATCTCGCCCGCTCGACAGGCGTCGTCGCCTATCTGCTGTTGAGCGGCTCGACGGTCTGGGGGCTAGCCCTCAGCACCAAAGTGATCAGGGAGTGGGCGCCGCCGCCGCTGGCCTTGGCCCTCCATGGCACGCTCTCCTGGCTGGCCGTCGGCTTCGCCGGGTTCCATGCCTTTATCCTGCTCTTCGACGGCTACTACCAGTATACCGTCGCCGACCTGCTCATTCCCTTTACCGGCCCCTACCGGCCGGCAGCCGTGGGGTTGGGCATCGTGGGATTTTACGGCCTCTCTTTAGTGACGGTGAGCTTTGGCCTGCGCAAGTGGTTGGGCCAGCGCGCCTGGCGGCGGCTCCACTATCTATCCTTTGGCCTCTATATACTGGTCACCGTTCATGGGCTTGCGGCAGGCGCCGATAGCGGCAGCCCGGGCATCCGCGCCATGTACATAGCCAGCGCCTTGCTCGTCCATTTCCTGACCAACTATCGCTTGCTGACGCTGGCCAAGCCGGCGGTGAAGGCCGCCCGCGTCGCGGGTTGATCCTGCCCTGGCCGGCCCCCATTTACAACTCGGCGGCATGGGCCGGCGTGGGGGCCTCTTCGGGCTGGCCTGCCGGTCGCCGGGCCATCTGGCTGATCCGCCCGGCAGGGGCGAAGGCTGTGGCGACCAAGCCGAGCGCCGCCGCCACAAAGGCCAGGAGAAAGACCCCCTGGATGGCGACGGCCAACGCGGCCTGCACCGGGCCGGCCAGCGCGGTCGTCGCCGCTGCGCCCCCCTCCTTGATCAAGCCCTCCAGCGATACCGAGGCCGGGTCTATCCCCGCCGCCGTCAGTTGCCCTGCCAGCCGCATGGTCAAGAAGACGCCCATGATGCTGACGCCCAGCGTTCCGCCGATGCTGCGGCTGAACTGGAGCGTGGAGGTGGCCGTGCCCAAGTCACGACGCTGCACCGAACTCTGCACCGCGATCAAAAAGGAGGGGACCGATAGCCCCATGCCGACGCCCATCAGCCCCAGGTAGACCATCATCTCAAGCTGGCCGGCGTTCGTCCCGATCTGGTAGACCAGCAGCGCGCCGAGGGTCAGACAGACCATCCCGGCCAGCGCCACCGTCCGGTAGCCCATCTTCAACAGCAGCCGCCCGCCCACCACCGACGCCACCACCCAGGAGAGCATCATCGGCGTCAGCGTCGAGCCGGCTGCCGTGGCCGAGGTGCCCAGCACCGCCTGGACAAAGAGGGGCACAAATTGCAGGCTGCCGAACATGGCCCAGCCGGAGGTGATCCCCTGGAGCGTGGCCGTGGCAAAGAGCCGGTCCCTAAAGAGGTAGAGGGGCAGCACCGGGTCCGCGGCGCGTCGCTCCACCCAGTAAAGGGCGATAAAGAGCACGACCGCCACGACCATCAGCCCCCAGCCCAACGGCTCTTCAATGGCCGCCAGCCCCAGCAGCAGCGCCACCACCGCGGCCATCAGCAGCACCGCGCCGGCGTAATCTACCGCCACCTGGCGCCGCTGCCCCCGTTTCTGCCAAGCCAGCCAGACCAGCACCAACGCTACGACGCCGGGCAGCACATTGACATAGAAAACCCACTGCCACGACCACTCATCCACCAAATAGCCGCCTAAGAGCGGCCCCACAATGGAGGAGACGCCCCAGACGCCGGAAAATAGCCCCTGCATGCGCGCCCGCTGCTCAAAGGTGAAGATGTCGCCGATGATGATGAAGGCCAGCGGCAGGACGCCGCCCGCGCCGATGCCCTGGATGGCCCGGAAGAAGATCAACTGCTCCATGCTGCGCGACTGGCCGCAGAGCATCGAGCCGAGCAAGAAAAGGACCATCGCCACCGCGTAGACATTGCGCCGGCCATAGAGGTCCGACAATTTGCCGTAGACCGGCACCGTACAGGTGGAAGTGAGCATGTATGCGGCTGCTACCCAGCTGTAGAGCGCCAGCCCCCCCAACTCCGCCACAATCGTAGGCATGGCGGTGGCGATCACCGTCGCCTCCATCGAAGCCATGAAGAGGCTGAGCATAATTCCGGCGACAAT